>NZ_JAFAVV010000479.1 GCF_019242285.1 Bradyrhizobium sp. | reverse complement strand
TCATCGGCCCGCGTCGGAGTGACCCAAATGTCGTTGGCGACAAAGCCCGCGCGCTGAGCCACTTGGCTGCCGGGCGGCATTGGCGTGCGTAGTGCGCTCTGGGCCAGCAAGCGGTAACCGGGATGATGGCCAAGCGCCGTTCTCCGCTCGCGATTGACGATTTTCCACCAGCGGATGCGCGATGAATCGCTGCAGCGCCGCGCCGCCTTCTCGCTCAGCAATGGCTTCTCGACCAGCGACAGAGCGTTGTGCCACGGGTTGTCCGGACCAGGCGGGTCGGCGACCGTGTCGACTTCCACAACCGTGTTGTTGGGCCCGTCCACCGCCATGTCGAGGCGGACGTTGAACACGTGCTGGTGGATGTGGCCGACGACGCCGGGTGCAACGAGCGTGCCGCGGCCAGTTGAGCCGTCCTGCATCAGGCCCGCGGTATTGATGATCCCGGTCAGCTTGACAACGAATTCGATAGTGCCATCGAGATACAGGTGCCAATAAAATCCGTACTCATAATTGCCCACGGTCGCGATGAACGAGATCACAAGTCGGCGGCCCCGCCGGACTTCGCTGTCCTGGGTACGAAAATCGGTGTGCTTCCACAGCACGCCAGCGTCCTCCTCGTGGAGGCAGATCGCGTTCGGAATGGTTTGCGCGGTGCCGTCGATCCGATTTACCACGGCATCGAAATAGTGCACGGCGCCAAGGCAATCGCAGCCGAGCGTCAAGCTGTTCGCCAGCACGCCGATCCCATACTCGCCGCAATCGAAGGCGTTCTTGCGCGGATGGACGTCGCTCGGGTGGCCGTATGGCACCACCATTTCCGCCAGCGACGCGCGCCTCAGCACGCTGCGCCAGGTGCCGGCATCCCGGACGCGTAGCTCGTGCAGCACGAGCCCTTCGCGTGGCGTGAAGCCCACGCGGAACCGCCAGCCACACCACCCGACGCCCCAGCGATCGACGGTGAAACTGGGTCCCTGCGGCTGGATGACTTCGATCGGCTTGAGATCCGTTCGCCAACTCTGCTGGAAACCCGCCGCGAAATTGCCCTCCCCGCGCGGGACCGGAATGACGCCGAAATCGTCGATCCGCAACACCTCGCCGCGATCAATGTCGACAAGTGCGCTCAAGCCCTCGACCGGGTGAGCATATTGATTGTCGTGAGGATGGTTGCGTACCCAGGTGATCGTCTGGATCAGACGGCGCCCGATCTCATCGGGATGACCGAAGACGCCACAAGACCAAGGATCGCTGCACACCAGCGAGACATCGATGATGCCGCGCTTGGCGAGTGCCGCGAGAAAATCGGGATGCGACTTGGCGATCTGCTCGGCCAGCAGGAATTCCTCGGGCGCGATGCGCGGCCGCGCGCCCGGGCGCGGTAAACAGCTCTCGAGGGTTCCGCCGCTGAGCGAGACAATCGCCTCGAAGAGGTTGCCTGTCGCGATGTCGTAGAAGGATACGAAGGCGCGCCGCGTCGCGGGTTCGCCAGCTTCAAAATCCTCGTGCAAGACGACTGTCTCGAACCGCATGCCCGCGCCCAGGTCATGCGAGGTGCGGACGATCGCGGTCGCAAGGGCGATCTCGGTGGTCGACAATGGATCGAGCGGATGAGGCGATATCCGCGCGGCAGCGTAAGCTGTATCCATGGTGGCCCTACACGGTAATCGCAAGTGCCTTAAAAACAAACTTAAGACTCTGGAGACAAGCGGGTCAAGTGACGCGATGTATTTGCCGCACCGTCTTTCACCACGACGTGGTCATATGCTCACGCTGGAGGCACCAGTGTTTCGCTAGTATCTAGTATAAGGTGAGCTTCTCGGGAGAGTGCGTCAAAGGTTGCAAGGGGAGGAAAGAGATGGCCGCGAAGACGAACCAAATGGCGAATGGAAAAGCGAAGAAGAACGGTGCGCTGCGCGTGCTGGTGGTCGGCGTCGGTAATATGGGCGCCTCGCATGCGCGCGCTTACGACAAGATCGACGGGTTCGAGCTCGCGGGGCTCTGCGCCCGACGGATCGCCAAGCGCACCGACCTGCCAGTACGCTGGTCGAACGTGCCGCGCTTTGCCGATTACGGTGAGGCACTCGAGACACTGAAGCCCGATGTCGTTTCGATCAACACCTGGCCCGATACGCATGCAGACTACGCCATCCGCGCCTTCAAGTCGGGCGCGCACGTCTTCATGGAAAAGCCGATCGCCGAGACAGTGAAGGACGCAAAACGCGTCGTCGTCGCGGCGCGCAACGCGGACAAGAAGCTTGTCATCGGTTACATCCTGCGCGTCCATCCTTCCTGGGTGAAGTTTACCGAGCTCGCCAAAGGTCTGGGCAAGCCGCTTGTCATGCGCATGAACCTGAACCAACAATCCATCGGCGACGCCTGGACCTGGCACAAGAACCTGATGAAGTCACTGCCGCCGATCGTCGATTGCGGCGTGCACTATGTCGACGTGATGTGCCAAATGACCGGCGCCAGACCGGTGCGCGTCCACGGCATCGGCGCGCATCTGACGAAGGACGTCAAGACCTACAATTACGGCCACCTGCACGTTGAATTCGACGACGGATCTGTCGGCTGGTACGAGGCGGGATGGGGTCCGATGATGAGCGAGGTTGCCTACTTCGTGAAGGACGTGGTCGGACCCAGGGGGTGTGCAAGCATTGTCATGGCCGAGCAGGGCAAGGGCACCGTCGAGGGGGCAAGCGACACGACGTCGGCCGATATCGACACGCACACAAAGACGAACGCGATCCGCCTGCACCATTCGAAGCTCAACAAGGACAACTCGCTCGCCAAGGCCGACGAGCTCTTCCGCATGGACGATGAGCCGAGCCATGACGACCTCTGCGAACGCGAGCAGCTCGTCCTCATGAATGCGATCCGCCGGAACATCGATCTTTCCGACCACATGGAGGATGCAGTGAACAGCCTTCGCATCGTGCTCGCCGCCGATGAAAGCGTGCGCAAGAAGAAGGTCGTGACTCTGCGGTGAGGGCCGGGACTGGATGCCGCACTCGTATGGGACAACCTACGTTCGATCTTCAAACGGTTGCCGTTTGCGTTTGCTGTTTGCGTTGATCCATGAGGCATAGCCTGCATGAATTTCCAGCCGTTGCGCACGCCTACCGGATATGAGCCTGACGATATCAATGTCCCACCAATTAAGCGGAGAAAAAGGGAGGAGCTGCCATGAGCCTTAGTTTCTTTCGAACGACACTCTTTGCCGGATCCGCGGTCGTATTCACCGCGACCATCGCGGTTCCATCCGCCCAGGCGGATGCCGTCTCCGACGCCAAGGCGGCGGTTACGAAATATGCCGGTCCGCAGACCACATGGGAGGGACCCACCAAGTCGCCTAAGCCGGAGGCCGGCAAGAGGGTCGTCTTTCTGTCAGGGGATGAGCAAAACGATATTTCCCACCTCTACGGAGTGTACATCAAGCAGGCAGGCGAGAAACTGGGCTGGAGCATTACTGTAATCGACGGCAAAGGTAGCCCGACCTCTTGGCTCGCGGGCATGAACCAAGCTATTGCCTTGAAGCCCGACGGCATCGCGCTTTTTGCGGACGCTGCAAGCCTTCAGGATCCGATCAAAGCGGGCATGGCACAGG
>NZ_JAFAVV010000333.1 GCF_019242285.1 Bradyrhizobium sp. | reverse complement strand
TTGAGGGATTCGCGGATCGCGCGCGCGCCAAATCCTTCGACCAGGTTCGGCGGCGCGCGCAGCACGAAGCCGCGCAGCACGTCGGCGATCGCCTCGAGCTCGCGCGAGAAGGTCCCGATCGCCTCGGCATCCCCTGCGCTCAGCCTGGCGACGGAGTTGCGGGTGCGTCCTTCGCCGGTGAGCAGGTAATTGCCGTCGGAGGACGGCAAGAAATTCTGCGCCCGCCGCTCGACGATCTTCAGGCCGAAATCGGCGAGCCTGAGGTCGGCGATCACCTGCGGGTTGAGCAGGCTCACGGTATAGGCCGCGACCGAGTTGCGGAAGCCGGGACGGAACTCCTCGGTCACGGCGGCGCCGCCGACCACCGCGCGGCGCTCGACCAGCTTCACGCGCAGCCCCGCCATCGCGAGATAGGCTGCGCAAGTGAGGCCGTTATGGCCCGCGCCGATGATGACGACGTCGGTCTCTGTCATGCCTTTTCACGAAACGAGAAACTAATGTGCGATTTGGATCGCTACTGTGGCGCAGGGCGGATGACAGGCAAGGAAGTCCTGCCATGTTTTCGATAAACCAGAAAGTCAGAATCCAGTGTCAGCACGAAATGGCGATCGTGAATCTCCGACATGATAACGATGCATGCGTCGGCCAGCGACATCGGCATGTCCCTGTACTTTCGAAGCAACTTGCGCAATCCGTCGACATGCTCACCGACGCGGAACGTGACGGTGAGCGGCGCCATTCTGGATGAGTTCGAGAACCGCGTCCTGCGCGTTCGGGTAGCGCGCCAGCAAGTACATCGCCTCGGCGAGCACCGGCTCACAGACGAGGAGAGGGGCGTCAAGCTCCTCCAAGCGCTCAGTGACCCATGCATGGTGTCGTTCCGCCCGGTCGAAGAGGGCGACGAGAGGGCCGGTATCAACGATGGCTACGGTCATGGCGGCCGAAGCCCGCAAGATGCTCGGTATTCGAAGCGAGGTCGGTAACTCCGGAGTCGATCATGCCGCGGGCCCGCTTGGTCAGTCCGGCAAGGCTGTTTGGGCGGCGCGTCTTGGGCTGGGCCTCGAGGGCGAGGCGCAGTCCCTCCTCCACGAGGTCCCGAAGCCTGCGGCCGCGCAACGCTGCTTCCGCCTTGGCGCGCCGATAAAGCTCATCGGGAAGTTCGATGGTGGTCTTCATGCAGGAGCCTCGCTGGGTCACGCGACCGTAAAACCATATTTATGGCTGTCGGTGCTGCCGATCAATGCTTCTCGTGGGGCGCGAAAGCGGTAAGTCTGCAATCCTGCGCGTGGCTGCGGTCGATCGATTTCGCCCGCATCGATGACCGAACCGTCGCGCTCCGGGCAGGCCTTCAAATCCGCGGCACTCGATTGCCCCCACCGCCGCCATGTGCTCCATTGCGGCCCCCGGCGCCCGCCGGGTTGTTGCCGGAGTTTCCATGCTTTTGTCCGCAACCGCCGCTGCCACGGACGAGTCGTTCGTCGCGAGGAACCGGCTGATCCTCGCCGTCTACACCACCGCGATCTTCGTCAGCGCGTTGCTGCTGTTCGCCGTGCAGCCGCTGTTCACCAAGATGGTGCTGCCGCGGCTCGGCGGCTCGCCGGCGGTGTGGTCGGTGGCGATGGTGTTCTTTCAGACGCTGCTGCTCGCCGGCTACGCCTACGCCCATTTCCTGATGCGGATCAGGAACCGCACCGTGCCCGTCATCATCCATCTGGTGCTGCTGGTGGCGGCGTTGTTGACGCTGCCGCTGTCGATTGCGAGCGGCTGGGGCGAGCCGCCGACCTCGGGCTATGCGCCGTGGCTGCTCGGCCTGTTCCTGGTCTCGATCGGGCTGCCATTCTTCGCGCTCGCCGCCAACAATCCGCTGCTGCAGGCCTGGTTCGTCCGCACCGGCCATCCCGACGGGTCCGATCCCTATTTTCTCTACGCCTCCTCCAACATCGGCAGCTTTCTCGCGCTGCTGTCCTACCCGGTGCTGCTGGAGCCGATGTTCAGCCTGCATACCCAGAACCTGATGTGGACCGGCGGCTATGGCCTGCTCGTGATCCTGATCGCGGCCTGCGGCGCGCTCTTGCTCCGGTCGCCGGAGCAATCCGCCGCCGATCCGCGAGCCGAGGCCACCGCGTCGCCGGCGCCGCCCCCGAGCTTGCGGGCGCGCTGGATCTTTCTCGCCGCGGTGCCGTCGGGACTTCTGATCGCGGTGACCGCGCATATCTCGACCGACGTCGCCGCCGCGCCGCTTCTGTGGGTGCTGCCGCTGTCGCTGTATCTCCTGACCTGGGTGCTGGTGTTCCAGTCGCGACCGTTGTTGCCGCACAGATGGATGCTGTTCCTGCAACCGGCGGCGATTGCCGGCGTGGTGGTGCTGCTCGCGGTCGGCGGCGAGCAGAACCTGCTGCTGACGCTGGGTGGCCACCTCGTCTGCTTCTTCGTCATCGCGATGGCCTGCCATGGCGAATTGGCGCGCACCCGGCCGGCGTCGAAATACCTCACCGGCTTCTATGTCGCGCTCTCGTTCGGCGGCATGACCGGCGGCTTGTTCGCCGGGCTGATCTCGCCCTTCGTGTTCTCCTGGATCGCCGAATACCCGATCCTGGTGGCGCTGGCGGCGCTGTGCCGCCCGACCGACGAGGCGGAGCGGCTGCCGCGCTGGAGCCCGTGGTACTGGCCGCTCCTCGCCGCGCTCGCGGTTGCGCTGATCGTGCCGGCCTATTCGGCGGGCAAGGTGACCGCCTGGCTGCAGGAGCATCGGGTCTGGGCTGCCGGCGCGGTCGGCGTGCTGGCGGTCGCGGTGACGCTGCTGCTGCGTGCCGGGCGCTGGAAGATATTCGCGACCGTC
>NZ_JAFAVV010000239.1 GCF_019242285.1 Bradyrhizobium sp. | reverse complement strand
TCGCCGCGACGGATTAGGCCGTTAAGCACAGACTGACCCGCACGTTTACCCAGGTAGGCGTGGGCCACGTTCTGTGCCACGCTTCGTTCTATCTTTGCCTTCAGCGCTATGGCAAGTTCGCGCGCTACACGATTTAGTTGCGTGATTTCATCGTCAGTAAAGCCGGCAGCCCGGTCGCTTAGCCAAGAACTTATGACGCCGTTTTTGCCGTGCCGCTCGAAGCCGACCAGAAACGAAATGTAGTCGGTGCCACCAAGCGAGCGAAGCTCCTCAAGAATAGGAAAATCGAGGAGGGCGGTATCGCCCGTCAGTCGACGGCGTAACACCGGCAGTCGATGGGCCACGATATGGCCCAGGGGATTATGCACGAGCTGATCGTCGCTAGTCTGCTCGGGTCGGAAATGCTCCACAACGACGCCTCTCTGAATATCCCAGTCCAAGGTGCTGGCGTTATAAAGCGGATGGAGTACTCGAAAAGCCACCTGACCGCGCAGAATTGGTATGCCTATTCCACGGAGCCGCTGGCACAGCTCTCCGTAGAGATTGGCTGGCTCGGAATTTTGCAGGGCCTCGCCAGCGAGCCATTCGACAATGGCGTTGCCCAGAACGGCGGTCGCTACCGGTTTTTCTTCCATAAGAAGCTATCTTATCAGCTTGACCGGGATTTTCTGCAACTGTCTACTCAATTGTTGGATTGGAATCAGACGAGAGAGAATGTCGATGGGTCCCGATTGACACTCTGCATCAGGCGCCGGCGAGAGCGGCTTGGAGTTCACGGAAGCACAAGCCGAGGAGCTCGGCGGCGAGGTCACGACCGAGATTAAGACCGTCCGCCACAACCCGGATCCCAGTTTCCAGGCCATGGCCGGCAGGGACTCGATGCGACCTTGAGCGCGCGCGGCAGGGCGGACGGCTCGCTGTATCGCTTCCAGTGGAGTTCGTACACGCTGCCGGGCGCGGTCTTCAAATCCGTGATGACGCCGATCGCGGAGCAGCCGATCCCGATCGGGGGCCAGGTCGGCGAGGGCGGTGTCGTCAACGGCCTCCACTCCATCCATCTGCGCATGCTCGACGGCATCGATGGCGGGCTGACCGGCGTGATGCTGCTCAGCAACGGTCGTATCCTCGGCGGCGAGGCGTTCTTCTACTATCTCGGCAGCTACACCAGCGAGAACGGCCGCTGGAAGGGCCAGATTCTCAACCAGGAGCACACGCCGTCGAGGGGCGAGAACCCGGTGTTCGGCGGCCATGAGGTCGGCATCTCCGGCAGTTGCGACGAGGAAGGTTAGCGATGGACAAAGTGCTGCGCCTGTTGTCGACGCTGGCGTTGAAGGGCGCCGTGGAGCGGCTGGCCGGGCGATATCAGGCAGCCACCGGCACCAAGCTGGATGCGGATTTCGCGCCGACCGTCGGGCTGCGCGAAGGCGAGGGCGCCGACGTGCTCGTTCATCACGGCCTGGCGCAAGGCCCGCCGACAAGGACTCGACCTCGGCGATGGTCGAACTGGGCGTCGCCTATGGCACCGGCACCGGCATCGCCCGGGATGAAGACGCTGCGCGAAAACTGTTCGAGCGGGCGGCGGAAGCGCAATCCGCGCGGTGTCACCAATCTGGCCGCACTCGGCGGCACAGCGACGACGACCGATCCCGCGCGCGCACGCGAGCTATTGGACAAGGCCGCCGAGACCAATGCGGAAGCGCAATATCAGCTCGGGTTGATGCTCTCTGAGGGCAGCGGCGGCCCGAAGGACAACGCCGGGGCACGTGCGCTGTTCGAGAAGGCGGCGGCACAAAACCATCCGGGCGCACTGGAGCGGATGGGAGCGTTCTCGCAGGAAGGCCGTGGCGGGCCGCAAGACAAGGACGCCGCGAAGGCCTATTACAAGCGCGCTGCCGATCTCGGCGACGAGCATGCCAAAGCCGCGCTGAAGCGGCTAAGTTGTCCGATCGCGATCAAGGACAAGCGCGGGAATTTCGTGACGGATCTGTGCTGGTAGGCTTCCCACGACGTCAGAGGAACGCGCCGCCGCGCCCGCGGTTTTTACTGGAAGCAGTGAAAAGGAGCCCGCCATGATCCGCAAGCTGTCATCCGGCCAATACCGCCTCTATTCCCGCAAGGTCAATCCGAGGACGGGCAAGCGCCGCAATCTCGGCACCTTCAAATCGCGCGCGGCGGCGGAAAAGCACGAGCGTGACGTGCAGTATTTCAAGCGGCATTGAGTGGTGGATCAGATGCGCTCAAACGTGTCCGCGCTGGTGCTGATCGAACGCCACCAGTTGAGCTTCTCCCGCTTGCCCGGCGCGCCTTCGCTTGGCGCCTTGATCGCGCTGTCGGCGACGACGAACCACATGGTTTCCATTTTGCCGTCGCGCAGCAGCCCGGTGTAGGACACCGCCGCATCGCCGGCGGCGGTTTGGCCGGCCCCGGCGAAACTGATGCAATCGCCCTGGTGGATGCCAACGACCGCGATCTCCTGACCGTAGAAGCCGCTATCCCTAAGCGCCGTCTTGAAGGTGCCCGATATCCGCTGGTTAGCGTCGTCTGTGATCACAAGCAGCGAACCGTATTGATTGCGCCAGTTGCCCTTCCAATCCATGATCAGCCTCTTGCGTTGCTACGTGCGCAGGCCCCACGCCCACCCACCGCATAACCGTGAACTCAATGTTGCGGGCCGCGCTGGCCACGGCAGCCGTCATCGATCGGATGGGCGGCGAGGAACTCTAGCAGGGGGCGGGCGGTCGCGTCGCTGCGTTCAAGCGGGGTGAAGTGGGCGGCGCCCCCGATAACGCCGCCCGTGACGTCGGTTGCGACCTGCTGGTAGCTCTCAAGCGTCCGCCGCTCGAAGCAGTGCTCGCCACCAAGGGCGAGGACCGGGATAGCGAGCTTCTTCGCGTAGTGGGGCGTCAGGTCTGCAACGTCTTTCGGCGTTGCCCGGTAGAATCCGAAGCCGGAGGTAAGCGCGCCCGGGCGGGCGAAGGCGCGCTCCACCTCCGCACGGTCCTCGGACGTCACCTCGCTGTTCGGCTCGACGAAGATGTCCCAGAGTGCGCGCACATACGCGCGCTCGCGCCCGGCGGTGAGCAGCTCCGGAACGTCGGGCGCCATGTGGAAGGGGAACAGCCAGAACTTGCCCTCGTCTCCTCGTGGCTTCACGTCGACGCCCGGTAGCAGCGTCTCGATCGCGCTGAGGGTGGCGACGCGGTCACAGTGCGGGGCAGCGAGCGCGTATGCGATCTGGCCGCCGAAGTCGTGGCCCACGACGTGCACGCGACCGATGCCGAGCGCGTCCAGTAGCGCGAGCATGTCGGCAGCCAGCGTCACCTTGTCATAACCAGCGCCGGTCCCTTCGCTCTCGCCGAAGCCGCGCAGGTCAGGTGCGATCACCCGATAGCGTTCGGCCAGGTGGGGCATGACGCGGCTCCACACCGCCCAGGTCTCCAGCATGCCGTGGATAAGTAGCACCGGGTCGCCCTGGCCGCCCTCCACGACGCTGAGCTTCAGCCCGTTCGCCTCGACCTCACGTCTCGCGAACCGATCCCAGAACGCTGCGCTCGGATAGTCGTGGGACGGCGCCTCCAGCGAGCCGATCCGGAATGACTCGGTGAAGATCCCTGGCTCGGCCGTCCCGAACGCCTCCAAGCTCTGGCGGCTGGTTTGCGCTCTGTCGTCGTGGGTGACCGCCGCGTCGAACGCCTCGCGGCTCGCCCAGCGGCCTTCGACTAGGATGCGGCCGTCCTTGCCTTCCAACACCGTCATCGACCGGAAACCCGGCTTGGCGGCAAGCTTAGGTGCCTCCTCACGCATCGCGGCTATCAGGCGCGCCTGGTTCTCGGGCGTATCGGCGCGCCAAACGTTGTAGAATAACATGTCGGTCATGGCTTTGCCGGCTCCTGTTGACGGCCGAGGAACGCGTGCATGCGTTGCGACTGCTCCGGCCCGAACAGGGCGGCGAAGCGATCTTCCTCGAACCGGTTGATGTCGGTCGGATCCCGGTTCAGCCAAAGATCCCGGCGGACTTGATCGGCGCCACCGAGGCCGCTCGAGTCTGTGACAGCCGCCTTCCGAAGGCTCTGGCTGCATCGAGCGCGCCGCCGCTCTCCACCGTTTCCAGCACTAGTACCCGGAATCATAGCTGAGTGATACGGCGCGCCCTGAATCTTCGCTGACGGACTTTTTTCTTGGTCCAGACGAAGGGGGCGGCCTTGTCGTTGTATGCGTTGATGTAGGCATCGATGTGCTCCTGAAGCTG
>NZ_JAFAVV010000170.1 GCF_019242285.1 Bradyrhizobium sp. | reverse complement strand
GTTGCCCGATGGCTGGAACCAAGCCCCAGGTCAGAGCCGGAATTCCTCACCCAGATACAGGCGGCGCACGTCGGGGTCGGCGACGATCTCTTCCGGACTGCCCTCGGTGAGAATCTCGCCGGCATAGACGATATAGGCGCGGTCGGTCAGGCCGAGCGTTTCGCGCACATTGTGGTCGGTGATCAGGACGCCGATGCCGCGATTGGTGAGATGCCGGACGAGGTCCTGAATGTCGCCGACGGCGATCGGATCGATGCCGGCGAAGGGCTCGTCGAGCAGCATGTAGTTCGGACGGGTCGCAAGGGCCCGTGCGATCTCGCAACGCCGGCGCTCACCGCCCGACAGCGCGATCGACGGCGTCTTGCGCAGCCGCGTGATGTTGAACTCGTCGAGCAGCTCATCGAGCCTGATCTCGCGCTTCTTCCTGGACGGCTCGACCACCTCCAGCACCGCACGGATGTTCTGCTCGACCGTCAGCCCGCGAAAGATCGAGGCTTCCTGCGGCAGATAGCCGATCCCGAGCCGCGCCCGCTGATACATCGGCAGCGCCGTGACCTCGTGGCCATCAAGCTCGATCACGCCGCGATCGGCCTTGATCAGCCCGGTGATCATGTAGAAGACCGTGGTCTTGCCGGCCCCGTTGGGACCGAGCAGCCCGACCGCCTCGCCGCGCCGCACATAGATGCTGACGCCGCGCACCACCTTGCGCGAGCCAAAACTCTTTTCCACGCTGTGCACCGCCAGAAAGCCCGGCCGCCGCAGCAATTGCGGGGCCCCGGCGGAGCCGTTGGCCCTCGCCGGCCGGGGCGCCGGCCTTGCGGCGGGCTTGGGTCGCGGGCGCGGCGCTTCCCCCCTCGGTGCCTGAGAATCGGGACGGGCTTGCGCCCGCGGCAGATCGAGCCCCGGCATCGCGGCCGCCGCCTCGCGCGCAATCGGCGGGGCCTCCCGCACCGAGTTCGCCAGCACGGCCAACGGGTCATCCATTGCGGTGATGTCGTCGCGCGAGCGCGCAAAGCCGCGGTCGCCGCGCTTGACCGGACGCCGACGAAACATGCCGAGTAGATCCACCATCCGCTACGCTCAGCCTATTGAAGGATGTTCCGCAAGCCGTCGCGCGGCGGCTCGTCTGGTCCAGCACGATGAGGATGGGTGCCCCTGCCCCGGCCCGGCCGAACCCCGACTCCCCGCGGCAGTAGATACAGATTCATGCCGCAGGCTTCAACCTCGGAGCGCCGACCCGTCTCACAAGCTTTTGATTCTACTTCGGTTTACCCGGATTGAGCATGGGGAGGGGCGATCCGCCTCCGGAGGCGGAGGCGGCGCAGCCTTCGTTCGACTGGGCAAACAGGCCCTGCACCTTGCCGCTGTCCGATTCGACGCGGGATACCCCCGTGGTCATGTCGACCAGCAGCCGGTCGCCCTTCAGGACGTTCTTGCATTGCGTCAGCACCACGCCGCCGAGCATGGTGATGAGGTTGGTCTTGGTGTCGAACACGGCGGTCTCCCCGGTCACGACCTGGTCCTTCTGGGTGACCACCACATTGCCACGCGCCTCGAGCCGCTTGATCGACGAGGCGCCGCCGGGCCCGGGGGTCGCCGCCTGCATCGGCGCCGCCGGCGCCTGCGATTTCGCCGCGCCCTTGGCAGGCGGCGTCGCGCCGGACGACTGGCTCGATTCGTAGAACACCACCAGCGTCTTCGAGGTCATGGTGGTGTCGCCCTGCACGACCTTGACGTTGCCGGCGAAGGTCGCCTCCTTCTTCTTGTCGCGCATCTCCAGCGAGGCCGCCTCGATCTGGATCGGCTGGTCGCGATTCTGCGAGAAGCCCTGCATGGCGTTGGGCACGCCCTGCATCGTGCTCTGGGCCCGCGCGGCACCCGCGCCGAGCGCGACGAGCGCGATCGCAAGCGTCACAGCGCCGCGCCCGATCGCGAGGCCTGACGTCGAACGGCCAGAGCTGGAATGCATCGCCATCGCGCTCATCATTTCGGATTGGATTTGCTGGAGCCTCGCGGGCGTGTGGCGGGCACGGCCTCGTTGGACGCCGTCGACGCGGTCTCCTGCGCCCCGTCGGGCTTGGTCGCGTCGAGATGCTCGAGCTGCATCACGACATTGCCCTCGAAGCGCACGACCTCGCCGCCCCCGGTAATGTGCAGCCGGTCGGAGGACAGCGTCCCGTTGGTCAGTTTGACGTCCACATGCTCCTCCGAATCGACCGTGTTCTTGCCGAGATCGACGAAGGCGGACGTGAGCCAGGCCTTATAGCCGCTGGTGGTCTCGAGATAGATATCCTTGTGCAGGTCGAGCGTCTGCTGCTTGTTGTCGAACAGGCCGGTGCGCGCATCGAGGAGCACGGTCGACTGGTCTTCCATCAGAACCTTGGAATGCAGGGTGTTGAGCTCGACGCGATCGGGATTGGTCACGTCCTGGACCGCGGTCTTGGCCCAGAGATCGTAGGGCCGCTGGTCGGGCGTGTAACCGGACAGATGCGGCGATTCCATGGTGATCTTGGTACCGGACACATTGAGGCCGCTGATGTCCAGCGGCAGCTTGTCGACCAGGGTCCGGAACGGATTGAAGACCGAGATGAACACCACGGTGCCCATCGCCACGACGACGGCCGCCGGCACCGCGACGCGCAGCACGTGCACGAAGCGGCTGTGACGCGCCGCCTCGCGGAAGCGCGCTTCAAGCCGCTGGTCCATGAGCCGCGGGTCCATGGTGGAGTTTCGAACCGAGTTCACCGTTGCTCCGAGTCAGACAGGTCAGCGTCAGATGGGTCGGTGCCGCCAAGCGCAGCAGCTCGCCATATTACCCCGCGTCGCGGCATTGTGCAGCCGGGACCTCCTCCGAAGGTATGACAGAAACGTGTTCGGGCCGACGCGGGGCTCGGCCCCGTCGACCCTCCTGAGTGCATCACGAATGGGAAAAAATGTCCTCGGTCTCCCAGCCCTGCAGGTCGAGCGTGGCCCGCGTCGGCAGGAAATCGAAACAGGCCTGCGCCAATGCGAGCCGGCCTTCGCGCGCCAGCATGGCATCGAGGCGCTCGCGCAGGGCATGCAGATGCAGCACGTCGGAGGCTGCGTAAGCGAGCTGCGCCTCGCTGAGATGATCCGAGCCCCAATCGCTCGACTGCTGCTGCTTCGACAGCTCGATGTTGAGCATGTCGCGCACCAGGTCCTTCAGTCCGTGGCGGTCGGTGTAGGTGCGCGACAGGCGGGAGGCGATCTTGGTGCAGTAGACCGGCTGTGGCATCACGCCCAGCGCGTGGAACAGCGCCGCGATATCGAAGCGCGCAAAATGGAAGATCTTGGTGATCTTCGGGTCGCCCAACAGCGCCTTCAGATGCGGCGCGCCGGTGTGGCCCTTGGGGATCTGCACCACGTCCGCGGAGCCGTCGCCATTCGAGAGCTGCACCACGCAGAGCCGGTCGCGATGCGGATGGAGTCCCATCGTCTCGGTGTCGACCGCGACCGAATCGGTGTAGCGGGAAAGATCGGGCAGGTCGCCGCGATGCAGGCGTACGGTCATGGTCCTTAGACCCCCGTCGAATCGATCGGATCGTTGTGCCGCCCCAATTGGGGCGAACGGCGGGCAGCGTCGTGCCAATCGTTTAGCACGCCGACCCTCCGGAGAGTAAAGCTGCCATAACAAAAAATTGGCTATTTGCCCCGGCCGCTTGCCTGTATCGCTGCGCCCTCCCCGAGACCCGCACGCTCTTCAACGCGACGAGGAACCATGTCTGAACAGACCCTGGCGGCGCCGATCGACGATGAGCAGGAGCTGGTGCGCGGCTTCTCGCGCTACCAGACGGGACTGGTGGTGCTGCTGGCGCTGGTTCAGTTCACCATCATTCTCGACTTCGTCATCATGTCGCCGCTCGGCGCGATCCTGATGCCGGCGCTCGACATCACGGCCGCGCAGTTCGGCGTGGCGGTCTCGGTCTATGCGTTCAGCGCCGGCATTTCGGGCGTGCTCGCGGCCGGCTTCGCCGATCGATTCGACCGCAAGCGATTGCTGCTGTTCTTCTACGCCGGCTTCGCGGCCGGCACGCTCGTCTGCGCCGCCGCGCCGAACTATCACGTGCTGCTGCTCGGCCGGATCGTCACCGGGCTGTTCGGCGGCGTGGTCGGCTCGGTCGTGCTCGCGATCATCACCGACCTGTTCGACCTGCAGCTGCGCGGCCGCGTGATGGGCTATGTGCAGACGGCGTTCGCGGCCAGCCAGGTGCTGGGCATTCCCGCCGGACTGTTTCTCGCCAACCGCTGGAGCTGGCATGTCGCCTTCGCGGCGATCGTCGGCGTGGCGCTCGCCGTGATCGCCGCGATCCTGCTCCTGATGCAGCCGGTCGACGGCCACCTCAAGCTCAAGCAGGAGAGGAATGCATTCACGCATCTGATCGCAACGGTCGGCGAGCCCCGCTACACGCTGGCGTTCGGCGTCACCGCCTTGCTCGCGACCGGCGGCTACATGCTGATGCCGTTCGGCAGCGCCTACACCGTGCACAATCTCGGCATCGACATCGTGCACCTGCCGACGATCTATCTGGTGTCCGGATTGGCCAGCATCCTGATCGGCCCGCTGGTCGGCCGGGCCTCCAGCGCCTTCGGCAGCTTTCCGACCTTCCTGTTCGGCACCACCCTGTCGATCGTCATGGTGACGATCTACACGCATCTCGGTCAGGTGGGGCTGCCCCTCGTCATCCTGATCAACGTCCTGATGTTCGTCGGCATCTTCTCCCGCATGATCCCATCGCAGGTCCTGATCTCGGCGATCCCCGTGCCGCAGCAGCGCGGCTCGTTCAGCGCCATCTCGGCCTCGCTGCAGCAGCTTTCCGGCGGCCTCGGATCGATGCTCGCCGCCGCCATCATCGCCGAGAATGCCGACGGCTCGCTCCGGCATTTCGACCGCCTGGGCTATGTCGTGATCGGCTCGGGGCTGATCGCGCTCGTCGCGATGTATTTCGTGCAGCGGCAGGTGAAGAGCAAGGCGGGGGCGGCGGTGGTGTGAGGCCGCAAAGGTCAGGCCGCAGTTGCGCAGGTCGGGTTAGCGACCTGTCCGCAGAAGCTCGTGGAGCGTGGGCGGGAGCGTAACCCGGCGACGGTCGGATCGGCGCGGCGGATTACGCCTTCGGCTAATCCGCCCTGTGGGGCTGCGGGGTCAGTCCCAGCGCCCCCGGCGCCTGTCCGAAGCAGGTTTGTGCCCCAGCACCGTCCGCAGGACGGCAACGAACAGCAATGCCGCGACCGGCCAATGAAACCAGATTTTGTGCAGCCCCGTGAAAACGTTGATTAGTATCAAGAAGCCCGAAACAGTGAGCATCACGGCAATGGAGCGGGGCAGGTTCGCCAACTGATCCGAGAGGGAGTTCGTCCAGGTCGGAGGCGCGTATCGGTCGTCAATCTGCCGAGCGCCGGCCTCCGGGGCTGCGACTCGGGGAGCAGGGCCTTCGCTGACGCCGAAGCCATGTCCCCCATCGGCTTGCTCGCCCATGGTCACGCGATAGCTGGTGACCGGAGCCACGTTCTTCATCTGTTGAAGACCGAGACAGTCGAAGCCGAGAGACAGCTTGTTGTGCACCTGATCGTAGACGGAGGCGGAGACCACGACGCCGCCGGGCTCGGCGAGGTCTTGCAGCCGCGCCGCGATGTTGACCCCGTCGCCGAAGATGTCGGAACCGTCCACCATCACGTCACCCAGATTGATGCCGATGCGAAACCGCATCTCGGCCGCGTGCGGTGGGTCCGCATTCCGACCGGAAATCTCCTGCTGAATCTCGACCGCGCACTGCACCGCCTCGACGACGCTGGCAAACTCGGCGATCACCGCATCGCCCCAGGTATTCACGATCCGTCCATCGTGACGCTCCACCAGCCCAGCAATGGCGGTGCGACAGCGGCGCAACGTCGCCAGCGTTCCGGCTTCGTCTACTCCCATGAGGCGGGAATAGCCGTGCACATCGGCGCACAGGACCGTGGTCAGCCGCCGTTTCAGTTTGTCGTCGGTCATCCGCTGCATGGTAGCCTCAATGACCGCGGGATGCATCAGCCATCGTCTGCCGCCACAGAGGTTTTACAGGCGCATCGGCGGGTCCAGCCCAGTGCAATCCGCCGACTTTCGCGGCCGTTCGACGGATTCGGCAGGAGATCTGCGTGAGCTGTGTCACCGACGACGGTCCGGACATCGTCAAGGATCGGCGCACTGTCGAGATCCAATTCATGGAGGTGACCATGCTCACGCTCAGCCGGCTGGATGCGATAGATGCCGACCGTCTGCGTCGGAAGCTCGATCGCACCTGGCGTATCGGCAAGGAAGGCTTGGCGCGGCGCCGATATCGCCTGATGTGCAGGGTGCATCTGCATCTGCACAAGGCGCTGATGGCCGATCATCGGACCGTGGGTTATTCGGACGCGCTGGCTTCCTAATCTCACACTCCATAACGATAGGCGGAAATTGCCGGACGGAATGGTGGATGCGCGCATGCCGACCTATCAAGATCGGTGAGCCGGATTCGCGCAGCCTAACCTGCCGGCTCCTGCATCCTGTTGACGGATTACGCCTTCGGCCAATCCGTCCTGCGGGCTGCCCGTCGTGCCAATCTGCCGCACAGAACCAGGCTTCTGATTTTGCGAATTTCTGTTGACGCCGACCCCAAATCAGGGGCATAATCCCCCCGTCCCGCGCTCATCCAAGAGGGGCGTTTCGCGAATCGTCACGAACGTTGGGTGTGGGATGCGGTGGACGTTGCCAGGTCGGGCGCTTCGGCGCGACGACGACTGATCTGGCGGCGGACGGCCAAGCCGTGTGGTCCTGACATCCCGACGCTGATGCCAAGCCTGCCGTGATGTGCACGCATCAGGCAGGCGACGGTGGCCAGAAAGCCCGGCGCACCGAGGAGAGCGCGGAGCAGCCGTTAAAACCATTGCGCAGGGAAGGCCGGGTCATCTCGGCTGAGCCTGTGGTTCCTGCCCCGTGCACTCTTCCCGCACGGGGGCCATGGGTGCCAGCCGGCACCCGGTCTTCCCTGCGCCCTCTCGATATTCAGGAGGGCTCCGATCGCAGAGCTCGGACGCGGAAACGCGCCGCGAGGCGGCCTTCGCGCGCGCCCGCCGCCGAAATAACGATATCAATCGCTTGGGGAGTAGCGTGGTGCCCAGGAAAGGACTCGAACCTTCACGGCCGTTAAGCCACTGGCACCTGAAGCCAGCGCGTCTACCAATTCCGCCACCTGGGCATGGGGCCGGTTACTTACGGATCGGCCGCGCCCTTGTCAAATTGAGGATGCGGGTGAATTGAGCTATACAGCCGCGGACCGATGGCGTATCGCGAAATCCGCCGGATTCCGCGTGATCCGCCGCATTCGCCCCCTCTAGGAAGCTCGCCATGGCATCAAATCTGGACACGCTGGTCACGGTTTTTGGCGGATCGGGCTTCATCGGGCGAAACGTGGTCCGGGCGCTCGCCAAGCGCGACTATCGCATCCGGGTCGCGGTGCGCCGCCCGGAGCTGGCCGGCCATCTGCAGCCGCTCGGCCGGGTCGGCCAGATCCACACCGTGCAGGCCAATCTGCGCTATCCGGCCTCGGTCGAGGCGGCGATGCGCGACTCCCATGTCGCCGTCAACCTGGTCGGCATCCTCACCGAGGGCGGCGCCCAGACCTTCGACGCTGTGCAGGCCAAGGGCGCCGAGACGGTCGCCAAGGCCGCCGCCGCGGCGGGGGCCAGCATGGTGCAGGTCTCGGCGATCGGCGCCGACGCGCAGTCGC
>NZ_JAFAVV010000891.1 GCF_019242285.1 Bradyrhizobium sp. | reverse complement strand
CTGTGAGGGAACAACGCGGAGTGAAATGTGCCGGCCGCAATACGGCGGCTTCAAGGCTCCAGCTTGACCGGTTTCCGCCGCAATTCGGCAGCGACGCAGGTCGCTAATCGATGATTGCGACAGCGCGAGTCCAGCCGGCGGACGCGGAGTGAATCTTCACCGGGAAGCAGCTCACCATGAAGCCCTACGCGGGCAGCTTTTCGAGATTGTGCAGCTTCTCGATATGGCAATAGCCGATGTGACGTCCGGCCTTGTGGCCTTCCCAGATCAGCCCGGCGTCCTTGGTCGCGGCGTATTTCCTGGCCGTGTAGACGAAAGGCGCATCCCAGCTCCAGCCGTCGATCCCGGTCAGCCGCACCCCGCGTTCGAGCAGGTACATGGTCGCCTCATAGCCCATGCCGCAACCGGAATTGACGTAGTCCGGTCGCCCATACTTGGCGCCGGCGGAGGTGTTGACCACGACGATCTCGAGCGGCGACAGCGTATGACCGATCCGCTTCAGCTCGGTCTCGACGTCCTTGGCGGTCGCGACATAGCCGTCCGGGAGGTGCCGGAAGTCGAGCTTCACGCCCGGCTGCAGGCACCATTCCAGCGGCACCTCGTCGATGGTCCATGACCGCTCGCCGCGGTTCATGGTGGGATGGAAGTGCCAGGGCGCGTCGAGATGGGTGCCGTTGTGGGTGGAGAGCTGGACCTGCTCGACCGCCCATCCCTGTCCGTCCGGCAAATCCTCCTTCCTCAGCCCGTCGAAGAACTGCAGCATGCGCGGCAATCCCTGCTGGTGATCGATGTACTGGATGGTCGGGTGGTTGCCAGGCGGATCGGCCGGCACGTCGTTCTGCAATGGCACGGAAATGTCGATCAGTTTTCGCGCCATTGCGCCTGCTCCTTCGTACGTCTTCTCGATGTCACGCCTGGACGTTGAACAGCTTGGCCGCGGTGCGGCCGAGGATATCGGCCTTCTCGTCGTCGCTGAGCGAGGCGGTGGCGAGAATGGGAGCCACCGGATTCATCTCCCAAGGATAGGGATAGTCGCTGCCGACCACCACCTGGCTCGCGCCCACTTGCGCCACGAGGTGGCGGATCGCCTCGGGCGAGAAGATCAGCGAGTCGAAATAGATCTGCTTGAGGTATTCCGTCGGCTGCTTCTTGAGCTTCATGTCCGGATTGCAGCCCTTGGGTCCGACCAGGCAGGCGTGGTCGGAGCGGTCGGCATAGGAGGGCAGGAAACCGCCGCCATGGGCAGCGATCACCTTCAATCCCGGAAAGCGGTCGAACGTGCCTTCGAAGATCAGGTGCGACAGCGCGATCGTCGTGCCCAGCGGATTGGCGATGGTGTTGCCGAGCCAGCCATTGCCGGCGAGGCGCTTGTTGAGTTCGGGAATGCCTTGCGGATGAATGAACAGGGGCACGCCGAGTTCCTCGGCCTTGGCCCAGACTGGATGAAATTTCGGATCGGAGAATTCCACGCCATTGACGACGTCGCCGATCGCAGCCCCCTTCAGGCCCTGCTTTTTCACCGCGGTTTCGAGTTCCTGCACGGCGAGATCGGGTGCCTGCAGTGTCAGCGAGGCAAACGCGGCGAAGCGGTCGGGCTTCAGCGCGCAGAGTTCGGCCAGCTTCTCGTTCTGGATTTGGACGATCTTGGCGGCGAGATCGCGGTCGCGGTCGTACCAGAACGGATTGATCGACAGCACCTCCATGTCGAGCGCCTGCGAATCCATCGCGGCAAGCCGCTTCTCCACCTCGATGAACGCTTCCGGCGCGCCGTTGACCGGCGGCAGTTGCAGCTTGTCGGCATCGGCGCCGAGCAGCGCGCCGGCCTCGTGGAAGTGACAATGGCAGTGCACGTCGATGGTCTTGACGCGTTTGCCGCCGACCATCACCGGCAGCGTCTGGCGCCCTGTGCCTTGCGCATGCACGCTCTTCAACAGGCCGCAACTGCAGAACACGATGCCGGTTGCGGCGGCAGCCGCGCCGCCCCGCAAGAACTCACGGCGAGTGGTCATCACTTCCTCCCTGGGCTTATGGTTGAGGCCAGCCTAGGGCATGCCGTCGTCGCGCGGCAAGATGCTTGGGATCGGCGTCCCGCCGAAACCGATCAAACCGGCTTGATGCCGGCCTTGGCGATCAGGTCGCGCCATTTCGGCACCTCGCCCTCAATTCTCTTCTTCATGCCGTCAGGCCCGTTGGCGATGACCTCGAAGCCGTCCTTGCGGAGCTGCTCGGCAATGTCGGGCTTCCCGAGAATCTCGATCGATCTGGCCGAGAGCAGCTCGACCACCGCCGACGGCGTCTTGGCGGGCGCAAGAAATCCCTGGAAAGTGTCGGCGATGAAATCCTTGTAGCCCAGCTCGACCATGGTCGGCACGTCGGGCAGGTCGAACCAGCGGTGCGCGCCGGTGACGGCCAGCGCCTTCAGCGCCCCGGATTCGATCTGGGGACGTGCCGGCGGCAGCGCGACGCAGGCTGTCTGCGTGGTGCCGGCAAGGACCGCCTGGGTCGCCGGGCCCGCGCCAGGGAATGGAACGTGAGTGATGTTGATTCCGGCCACGATCTTCAGGAGCTCGCCGGAGAGATGCGGCGTGGTTCCGATGCCGGGGCTTGCGTAGTTCAGTTCGTTCGGATTGGCCTTGGCGCGCGCGATAAGCTCGCTCATCGAGCTCACGCCGAGCTTGGGATCGACCACGAACACGTTGGGGGAGGTTCCGAGCTCCGCGATCGGCGCGAAATCCTTGTAGGGATCATACGGAGTCTTGGCGTAGAGCCCGGGATTGACGACATAGGCGCTGGAGGTGACCAGCAGGGTGTAGCCGTCCGGCTCGGCATGTGCCACCACGCCGATGCCGAGATTGCCGCCGGCGCCAGCGCGATTTTCCACGATCACGGTGCCTGGCAGCGCCTCGCCGAGATGGCTGGCCATGATCCGCGCCATGATGTCGGTCGGCCCTGCCGGCGCGAAGGGCACGATGATCCGGACCGCACGCTCGGGGTAGGTGGCGGCGCCGGCGTTTCCCGGAAACGCCGCGAGGGCCGCGGCAGCGGCGAGACTGCCGCCGCC
Source organism: Bradyrhizobium sp. (assembly GCF_019242285.1). Lineage (GTDB taxonomy): Bacteria > Pseudomonadota > Alphaproteobacteria > Rhizobiales > Xanthobacteraceae > Bradyrhizobium. The sequence goes on along the minus strand of NZ_JAFAVV010000891.1, from coordinate 1,193 downwards.
GCGGAGGACGCCGCGCCGCGAGGGCAGGGTGGATGAGCGTTCGGCCATGCCTGATCTCCTCGTTGGCGTCACAGGCCGAACACTGCGACGGCACGGATCGGCGAAGCCGTGCCCTCGCGCATTTTCATCGGCAGCCCGATGAACGTGAATGGCCCCTGGCCGAGCAGCGCCTCGAGATTGCACAGGCTCTCGATGTGGGTGATGTCGAGCTCGAGGCAGGCCTCGTGAACCAGGAGGTTCACGTCGCTGTCCGGCCCGGGCCGCATCGAGTCGATGCCGAAATGCACGATGCCCTGTTTCGCCAGCCATTCCGTCGCGGCGACGTTCACGCCGCAATTGTCCGTCGTATAGGCCTTGCCGGGGAACGTGCGTGTGTGATGGCCGGTGCAAAGCAGAACCGTGCCGCCTTTGGGCACCGCGACGCCAGCCTTGTCCACTGCTGCTTCCAGATCGGACGCGGTGATCTCGGCGCGCGGCGCAATGTGACGCAGGTCGATGCAGATACCGGGCACGATGCATTTTTCCAGCGGATATTGATCGATCGAGATACCACGCGCGCCGAAGTGACGGGGCGCGTCGATATGCGTGCCGCCGTGATCGGGCATCGAGATGAACATCGACGACAGCCCGTAGACGTTCCCAGATTCCGCCAGCGCCTCCTCATGATTCTTCCACTGGCCGTGGATGATCGGGGGATGGCCGGGATAGGTCGGGGTGCGGTGATAGAGCTCGCGGCTGAGATCGACGATTTTCATGCAGGGCCTTCGGACGGGGAACTTCGCCAAGCTTAGCGCAGCACCTGCCTCGGCAGCCAGAGCGATATCTCGGGGATGTAGGTCACGAACATCAGCACCACGAACATCACGGCGTAAAACGGCCAGATTTTTCGCATCACCTGCTCGATCGACACCTTGCCGACGGCGCAGCCGACGAACAGGATCGAGCCGACCGGCGGATGGCACAATCCGATGCCGAGATTGAGCAGCATGATCATGCCGAAATGCACCGGATTGACGCCGAAGTTCTGCATCACCGGCAACAGGATCGGGGTCGCGATCAGGATCGACGGCGCCATGTCGACCAACGTGCCGAGCAGGAGCAGCAGCACGTTGATGAGCAGCAGGATGACGTATTTGTTCGAGGAGATCGACAGGAAGAACGCCGTCATCTTGGCCGGCATCTGCGTCAGCGCC
>NZ_JAFAVV010000662.1 GCF_019242285.1 Bradyrhizobium sp. | reverse complement strand
GGGCCGGCTCACCATGCGCACCGCGATCCAGTAGCAGAAATTGCGCAGCGCCTGCACACCGGCATCCGCGCTCTGGAACTTGACCGCGAAGATCTTCTCGTTGCGGACGAACAGCACGCCGAACACCGGCACCAGCGACAGCACCGCGACCAGCGCGATGATCGTCGCGGCAAGCCCCGCCTCGCCGAACTTGCGGATCAGGTCGGAATTGGAGAATTGCAGCGCGATGAAGGAAATGCCGGCGGTGCCGTGGGTCAGCACGCAGGCCGGGCCGACCACCAGCACGGCGTTCCTGAAGGCCGTGACCTTGTCCTGGCCCGCGATCAGCCGGTCGCGCGCGGCGAAGGTGAGCTGCATCGAGTCCGAGAAGCTGATCACCATGATCAGCGGCGTCATCACGTTCAGGAACATGTTGAGGTTGAAATTCGCCCAGCCGAGCACACCGAGCGCGAGCAGGATCGCGATCATCGGCGGGAACGCCGCCGCCACCATGAACGAGATCTTGCGGAAGAAGATGATCGCGATGATGCAGCCTGCGAGGATGCCGAGGACGTTGTAGGTCAGCCCGTCGCGCTCGACCGCGTTGCGGATCTCGAGCTGCATCACGGGAACGCCGGACAGTTCGGCTGACAGCCCGGTGTCGCCGAGATCGTCCTTCATCGCCTTTCTGATGTCGCCAACGGTCTTGCTGAGGTCGTTGCTGGCGACCACCTTGGGCTCGAGCGACAGCACGATCAGCGCGAGCGTGCCGTCCTCCGACAACAGCTTGCCGCGGATGATCTCGTTGGATTTAACGGTCTCGATGAACTTGTCGTAGTCGGCGCCCTGCGGCAGCTCGGAGGGGAACAGCGCCGCCGGCAGCTTGCCGGGCGCCGGCGCCTGCCGCGCCGAGAACAGCGACACGATTCCGCGGACGCCGTCGACGAGCTGCACGTCGGTGACGAAATCGCGCAGCTTCTCGAGGTTGCCGCGCTCGAGCAGGGTCTTGCCCTCGACCACGGCGAGCACGTCGAACTCCTCGGCGGGAAACTTCTTGGTGACTTCCTCGTATTGGTGGAATTCCTTGCTGTCCGAGCGGAACAGTTGGCTCAGGCTGTCGTCGATCTTGATGCGCTGGATGCCGAAGACCGCGCCGACCATCAGCGCCACGAGGACGATGCAGGACAGGATCGGCGCCTTCATCGGGATCAGGCCGAGCCGCTCCACGCCAAAGGCGATGCTCCTGGCGGGCGGTGCCTCGACCTTCTCGACATGGATTTCGTTGTCGCGCGTTCTTTCGAGCATGCCTTGTCCAGTTCTTATGCGTCGGCTTGGTCGCGTCGTTTCGTAGGGCGTGGATTTCCGGCCCGACCGGCCACCTGCGCCGCGCTGCCTTTGTCCACGCCGCGCTAGCCCTTGAAAACATACGGAAAATTGCGGGCGCCGGTTTAGCAGGTCTGACCTGCACGTAGCAAGCACGGCTCCCGTTACAAATCCGCGTCCATGGGGCGGTTTTGCGGCGGTAGTGGTGGATTTGTCACGCCTGTCTACGCGCCGCCGATCCGGGGCGGCGTTTTCTCGCCGCTTTCGTCCTTCAGTGCGACGCCCGTCACCTCGCGCCGCAATCCTTCACCTGCCAGCCACGCGATCTTGAAGGCCGCCTCGTCGCAAGTCAGGCCCTCGCGGTGAATGTTGGAGACGCAATTGCGCTCGGCGTCGGTGCAGCCGATCCGGGGCGCGAAGGTGAGATAGGCCCCGAGGCTGTCGGGAGCCGACAGCCCCGGCCGCTCGCCGATCAACATCACCGCCATCCGCGCGCCGAGCATGGCGCCGATTTCATCACCCAGCGCCACCCGCGCGCCGGAGGCGACGACGACCACGCCGACGCCGATCCCTTCCGCGGCCAATCGCGGCATCAGGTGGCGCATCACCTCGGCGGCGTGGGCGTGCACCGCCTTCGGCGACAGCCCGTCGCCGATCACGACGATCAGGGGATCGGTATTTTTTTCGCCGGCCAGAAGCGCCGCCGAGGCCGGATCGAGGCGGCGGCCCAGATCGGGACGGCGGAGATAGAGCTGCCGCTCGACCGCCTGGCTCGCCACCCGCATCGCGCGAAGCCCGAGGCCGCCGAGCGCTGTGACCAGCGAAGACGCATCGAACGGCGCATGCACCGCGTCGCGCGCCCGCGCATGGTCAAGGGTGAAGCCGAGCAGCGCTTCCGTCGGCAGGCTCGCCCCCGACCGGCCGAGCGCCACCCGCGCCGGCGTCAGCTCCTTGAGATCGGCGATCGAGCGGGGGCGCGGCGGGGGAGGCTCCATCTCCAGTCTCGCGTCACTCGGCGGGCACGGCCGCCTCGCGCAGCCTGAGCGAATAGTTGGAGGCGTTCTGCCGGCCGCTGGAGGCCGCGCGCGCGAACATGATCAGGTGATGGGCGATCACCGCCGACCCGATGAAGCCTTCGATGTCACCCTTCGACAGCCGCGACCACGCGAATTTCCAGAAGCTGCGCCGATAATTGCCGCGCACCCCGACCTGCCAGAACAGGTTGCGCAGCATGATCAGGCCGCGCCTGATGTTGGCCCAGCTCTTCTTCTCCGGGCTGAGGGGCACCTTGAGGCGATTGGCATAGGTGTAGCTGCACTGATATTCGTAGCGCGCGAGCAGCTTCTCGGGCTCGTAGGCGACCTCCATGCATCTCTTCCACGAGCTGACGACATCGTCATAGGGCAGGAGGAATTCGACGTTGGAGTCCCTGCCCTCGTCGTGCACCAGGCGGTTCTCGCGTTCCAGCCGATCCCACAGCGGCGTCTTCGGCAGCGCCTGCAACAGGTTGATCGTCAACAGCGGAATTCTGGACTCCTCGACGAAGGCCTGCAGCGCCTCGCCGGTCTCCGGCTTGTCGGTGTCGAGCCCCATGATGATGCCGGACACGACCTCCATCCCGTAGGCGTTGATGGTCCGAACCCCTTCCAGGATCGGGACCATCATGTTGTGGTCCTTCTGCATCGCCTTCAGCGCGTCGGGATCGGGCGTCTCGATGCCGCAGAAGATCGTGACGAAATAGGCCTCGCGCATCTTCGCCAGGATCTCGGGACGCTTGGCGATGTTGAGCGTCGCCTCGCAGGCGAGCCGGGTGATGTAGCCGGTCCTCTTCTGCCACTCGACCAGATGCGGCAGCAGGTCCAGCGCCGCCTTGCGGTTGCCGATGAAGTTGTCGTCGACGAAATAGACGGTATCGGTCATGCCGCATTCGCGCAGCTTCTCGAGCTCGGCGATGATCTGCTGCGGCGTCTTGATCCGCGGGTTGCGGCCGTACAGCCCGGGGATGTCGCAGAATTCGCATTGATAGGGGCAGCCGCTCGAATACTGGATGCTGCCGAGGAAATAGCGGCGGGTCTCGGCCAGCTCATAGGCCGGGACCGGAAACTCGCTCATCGCCACGCGATCGACCGTCTTCAGCACGACCTGCTGCGCGGGACGCGTCACGTCGCAAGCGAGCCGCGCGATCAACTCGTTGGTGGCATCGCCGAGCTCGCCGACATGCAGATAGTCGAACGAGGGATAATAGTCCGGGCAGGCGCTGACCGACGGGCCGCCGAGCGCCACCGGAAGATCGAAGGCATGCGCCCGATGGCAGATGTCGTTCATCTGCTGGCGCTGGATGTGCATGCCGCTGACGAAGACGGCTTCCGCCCATTCGAAATCCTCCGCGCTCGCCGGGCGGATGTTCTCGTCGATGAAGCGGACCGGCCAGCTCTCGGGCAGATAGGCCGCGATCAGGAGCAGGCCCTGCGGCGGCATGAACGCCTTCACCCCATCGGTCAGGGGATAGGCATACTCGAACGTTCCGAACGCGGACGTATAGCGAGGAAAGACGCAGAGAATGCGGCGAGCCGCCTCGATGCCCTCAGCTCTCATCGGATTTCCCCTGAGACTTTCGCGAAAACCGGGAGACGATAAGCGTGCAGCATAAGGCTGATTTACGATTTCCTCAACATTGCGGGCGCGCACGCAGCTCTATGACGTGAGTGCGGCGGAACCGGTTCGATTGATAAGCGCGTCCTGCTCGATAAGTTGCGAGGCAAAACCGGGCAGCAGCCCCGCGTCACCGGCCAGGCGGAAGCCGGCGTCGGCAAGGCCCGCCCGAACCAGCCAGTCGTCGAACTCCGGCGCGCGCTTCAGACCGAACACCTCGCGGACATAGAGCGCGTCGTGAAACGAGGTCGACTGGTAGTTCAACATCACGTCATCGGCGCCCGGCACGCCCATCACGAAGTTGACACCGGCAGCCGCCAGCAGCGTCAACAGGTTGTCCATGTCGTCCTGATCGGCCTCGGCGTGATTGGTGTAGCAGACGTCGACGCCGAGCGGCAGGCCGAGCAGCTTGCCGCAGAAATGATCCTCGAGCCCGGCGCGGATGATCTCCTTGCCGTCATAGAGATATTCCGGGCCGATGAAGCCGACC
>NZ_JAFAVV010000659.1 GCF_019242285.1 Bradyrhizobium sp. | reverse complement strand
GTGCCGCGACCAGGCCTATTACGATCAGGACGCCTGGCGCGGAACCTGGGGCTATGACGGCGGCGTGCTGACCAACCAGGCGAGCCATCACATCGACATGCTGGAATGGTTCTTCGGCGACGTGCTGAGCGTGCACGCCCGCGCGGTGACAGCGCTGGCGCGGATCGAGACCGAGGACACGGCGGTCGCGACCTTGAAGTTCAGGAACGGTGCGCTCGGCATCATCGAGGCGACGACGGCGGCGCGGCCGACCGACCTCGAAGGATCGCTCTCGATCCTGGGCGAGAAGGGCACGGTGGAGATTGCGGGCTTCGCGGTCAACCAGATCCGGCACTGGCGTTTCGCCGACGAGACGCCGGCCGACAGGGAAGTAATGGAGAAGTTCTCCGTCAACCCGCCGAACGTCTACGGTTTCGGCCATCAGGCCTATTACCGGCATGTCGTCGACTGTCTGGTCCAGCAGCGGTCGGCCCTCGTCGATGGCCTCGAAGGCCGCAAGAGCCTGGAGCTGATCTCGGCGCTCTACGAATCGATCGAGACCGGCCAGGAGGTGCCGCTGCACTTCACGCCGCGGCTGTGCCGGCTCGGCGTGATGTCGTGAGCGAGCCCGAACTGCACCAGGTCGCGATCCGCGACGTCGCGTTCGGCGAGCGCGTCAAGGTCGTCGAGCCCTGCAACCTCTATGGCTGCCGGATCGGCGACGACTGTTTCGTCGGACCCTTCACGGAAATCCAGAAAGACGCCGTGGTGGGTGCGCGCACCCGCGTGCAGTCCCACGCCTTCATCTGCGAGCTCGTCACCATCGGCGAGGATTGCTTCATCGGCCACGGCGTGATGTTCATCAACGACACCTTCGCGTCCGGCGGCCCGGCGCGGGGCCGCAAGGAGCTGTGGCGCGAGACCGTGATCGGCAATCGCGTGTCGATCGGCTCCAACGCCACGATCATGCCGGTCCGGATCGTCGACGACGTCGTGATCGGCGCCGGCGCGGTCGTGACCAGGGACATCACCGCCGCCGGCACGTATGCGGGAAATCCCGCGCGCCTGCTGCGATCGCGCAAATAGGAACCTCGCCGATGGCCGTGCCGTTCGCGGACTTGCAGCTCCAGTACCAGACCATCAAAAGCGAGATCGACGACGCGATCGCGGCGGTGATCGGCGACAGCGCCTTCATTCGCGGGCCCCATGTCGACGCGTTCGAGCAGCAGTTCGCCCGGGCCGCGGAGGCGAAGCACTGCGTCTCCTGCGCCAACGGCACCGATGCGCTGTATCTCGCCATGGCGGCGCTGAAGGTGCAGCCGGGCGACGAGGTGATCACCACCGCGCATTCCTGGATCTCCACCTCGGCGATGATCACCCATGCCGGCGCCACGCCGGTGTTCTGCGACACGGATGGCTCGACGTTCACCGTCGATCCCGCCGCGGTCGAGGCCGCGGTCACGCCGCGCACGGTGGGCATCATCCCGGTGCATCTCTATGGGCAGCCGGCCGACATGGACGCGATCATCGCGATCGCGCACAAGCACAAGCTCTGGGTGATCGAGGATTGCGCACAGGCGCATCTGGCGCGCTACAACGGCCAAGCGGTCGGGACCTTCGGGCAGGCTGCGACCTATTCGTTCTATCCCGGCAAGAATCTCGGTGCGATGGGCGATGCCGGCGCCATCGTCACCAACGACGCAGCACTTGCCGAACGCATGGCCATGCTGGCGCGCCATGGCGGGCTCGTGAAACATCAGCACCAGATCGAAGGCATCAACAGCCGGCTCGACGGGTTGCAGGCGGCGATCCTGTCGGCGAAGCTGCCGCATCTTGCGGCATGGACCGAGGGCCGCCGCAACGCCGCGCGCCGCTACGACGCCGGCCTCAACCAGGTCGAGGACGTCACGGTGCCGCAGGTCGCGCCCGGGCGCACGCACGTGTATCATCTCTACACGGTCCGCCATCGGCGCCGTGACGCGCTCGCCGCGCATCTGAAGGCGCATGGCGTGCAGACCGCGATCAACTATCCGACCGCGTTGCCGTTCCTCGCCGCCTACGAGCGATTCAAGCACCGGTGCGAGCAATTTCCGAACGCCTTCCGCGACCAGGGGCAGATCCTGTCGCTGCCGATGTTCGCCGAGATCACGGAAGCGCAGCAGGACGAGGTGATCGGGCTGGTACGCGCATTCCGAGGATAGCGCCGGTCCTTTGGGAGCCATCCAGAATCTCTTTGGAAAACGTCCAGGAATGCTTTTTTTCTCGGGATGGCCGGGCTTCGCTGGTTACGGGCAGGCGAGCGTGAAGTACATCACGCTTGCATTTCGCGATCGCGTGTTATCGTGCCCTGTCCATAGTGGGAGGCTGTTTCATGAGTTCGGTACGACGTTCCAGTGGTATCCGTGGCGTTTTCGTTCTTGCCGTGTTGCTGGGCAGTTCAGCTCTGATCAGTGGCGCAGCGCAAGCCCAAACCGGTACGCCGGTGCCGCCGTCGCCTGCGGCCGCGGCGCCGCCGCCGACTCCGGTGCCGTTCGACGCGGCGCTGCTCAAGGCCGCCAACGATCTGCTCTCCAAGGCCAAACTCGACGATGCCAACCAGAAGGTCACGCTGGTGATCGATCCCCTGATCGACGGCGTGACCGGCGCACAATCCAATGCGACCCGGCTCGAGGAGAAGCGCATCGTCGAGCTCGTCAAGAGCAGCTATCCGCGCTTCACGGTCGTGCCGTTCTCGGCGGAGAGCGTCGCGAAAGCCCCCGTCGTGCTGATCGGCACCTTCACCGCAGTCAACAATGCGGGCACTGCGGGCGGGCCGCGCGATGCCTACCGCATCTGCCTTGCGCTCGCCGACCTCAAGAGCAAGACGGTGATCTCGAAGGGAGTCGCACGCGCGCTGCCCGAGGGCATCGACCCGACGCCGGTCGCCTTCTTCGCCGACAGCCCGGTGTTCGCCAAGGACGGGCCGACCGATTCCTACGTCAAGAGCTGCCAGGGCACCAAGGTCGGCGATTCCATCGACCAGGCCTATGCCGATCGCATCGTGGTCGCCTCGCTGGTCAGCGACGCAATCGAGGCCTACGACGCCGGTCGTTACCGCGACGCGCTCGACGTCTATCAGAGCGCGCTGAAGACGCCCGGCGGCGAGCAGCTTCGCGTGCTGAACGGCATTTATCTGTCAAACTACAAGCTGCACCGGACCCGCGCCGCGATGGAGGCGTTCGGCAAGGCCATCGACTACGGGCTCAAGGGCGAGCGGCTGGCGGTGCGTTTCCTGTTCAAGCCCGGCTCGACCCAGTTCTATACCGACCGCAGCGTTCGCGCGCCCTATGATGCCTGGCTCGACAAGATCGCCGAGCGGACCTCCGCGAACAAGGGCTGCCTCGAGGTGGTCGGCCATACCAGCGCCACCGGTCTCGCCGCGATCAACGACCGCCTGTCGGCGCTGCGGGCGGACTACGTCAAGGACCGCCTGGAAGACCAGGAGAAATCCCTCCGCGGCCGCATCATCGCAACCGGCAAGGGATCACGCGAGATGATGGTCGGCACCGGCCGCGACGACGCCAGCGACGCGCTCGACCGCCGCGTCGAGTTCAAGACCGCCAAGTGCGCCGGCTGAGGCGCAGGCGGTAGGGTGATGGCTGCAATCGCCTGGGCCACATGGTTCGAGACGCGCGGCGCCGCCGCGCCCTCACCATGAGGGTTTGAGACTTCGCCGCACAAAAAAGCCCTTCATCCTGAGGAGCCCGCCGCAGGCGGGCGTCTCGAAGGATGGGCTGCGGAAAAGCCAGCCTTTCCAGTCAAATTCTCTTCGTTAAGGCCCAAGCGTCCGCGCCACGCGAAAACCGATGTCGTCGTGGCGCGCCTCGATGTTCGCCTTGGCGCGCGCCGCCGGGCGGAGCGAGGCTTCGGTGCTGAACCAGTCGCCGCCGCGGACCGTCCGGCTCGTGCAGCCGCTGTCGGCGCGTGCCGTGCGGTCGGCGCTGGCCGTGGCATAGTCGCCGTAGAAGCAGTCCTCGGTCCATTCCCAGACATTGCCGATCACGTCGTCGAGGCCGAAGGCGTTGGCCGCGAACGAGCCCACCGGCGCGGTGAACGCAAATCCGTCCGAGCAATCGAGATAGGCCGTGTCGGCGGGCAGGCCCGCGCCCTTGGCGGCGCGATCGGCGCCGTTGGCGAATTTGCACAGCGCGGTCACATCATCGCCAAAGCCGAAGCGCGAACGGCTTCCGGCCCGTGCGACATATTCGAACTCGGTCTCGGTGAGCAGCCGATAGGTCTTGCCGGTGGTCCGCGACAGCCACTGCACGTAGGCTTTGGCATCGGTCCAGTTGATGCAGACCGCCGGATGGTTCCCCGCCTGAGCGAAACCCGGATTGCGGAACGAACGCTCATTGCGCTCCTGCGGCTGGCCCTGCTCGAAAGTGTAGCAGCGCTCGCCCGGTCGATAGCCGGAAGCGCTGACGAAGGCCTCGAACTGGTCGCGCGTGATCTCGAAGCGGCCGACCGCGATCGGCTGCTTCACGGCCGCCTGATGCTGCGGCCATTCGTTGGCGGCCGCGAGTCCGTTATTGATGTCGCCGGTCGACGATCCCATCAGGACCTGGCCCGCCGGCACCACCACCATTTCCGGACAGTTCTCGCAGTCCCTGAAGACGTCCCTCGGCTTCAGCGCGCATTCCTCGGTCGGCGACAGACCTTGCGCGGTCCGCGCCGACGGCGCGGCGATCGGCGGCACATTGCTCGCGCAGCTCGACGGGCGCGGTGCCTCCTGGATCCGGTCGGGACCGGCGGGATTGCCGACCGCCAAGGCCGCGACCCGGGCGATCTCGTCGATCCTGGCCTGTGCCGCGGCCTTGGCGCGCGCAGCTTCCGCGGCTCTGGCCTCTTCCTGGGCCCTGGCTGTCTCGGCGGCGATCCGGGCTTCGTCGGCGGCCTTCAACTCGGCCGCCACCTTGGCGCGCTCGGCCTCCGCGGCATTGGCGTCGTCCAGGGCCTTCTTCTGGGCCGTAAGGCGGGCCTGCTCGTCGGCGGCCGCCTTGGCGGCGATCAGCTTCTCGCGTTGCGCCCGGGCCAGGTCCGCGTAGAAGCCCGACGGATATTTGCCGATGAACGCGTCCCAGACGGAGACGACGTTGACCTGCTGGGCGAGCTCGTAGTCTTCCCTGGCGCCGGCGTTCGGTGTGGCAATCGCGGGTTTCGCCGCCGGCGCCGGCACCAAGGCGACGTCGTCACCGCCGAGCGAGCCGTAGATGAACGGCTCCTGGCGGTTATGGGTGAACTTCACCACCTCGTCGCGGACGAAGCCGAGCGCCCGGCGCACGTCGAGGCCGGGCTGCGGCAGATAGCGCAGCAGGGCGGACGTATACGGGCTGTTCTGCTCGCCGCCGTCGGAGGCGGTGAAACCGGCCTTGGCGGCGAAGGCGACCAGCGTGTTCGAGGTGTCCGGCTCGATCCGGGCAAGCCCGCGCGAAACCGCCCGCGATGCGGAGCTGCGTTTCATCGTCTTGCTGAACGGGTTGTCGCGGCAGGCATCCAGGATGATCAGACGGAGCTGTTTGGCCGGCTCCATGACGGTCAGCAGCCGGTCGAGCGGGATCGCCTCGTCATAGGCATCGATATCGCGCTCGAGCTGGGCGTCGACCGGAATGAGGTAGTTCATGCCGTCGACCTCCATGCCGTGGCCGGCGTAGAAGATGATCGCGACGTCGGCGTCGCGCACCTCGTCGGCAAAGTCGCGGAGCGCCCGGCGCATCTCGCTGACACCGAGATTGTGCCTGGACTGGACCACGCTGAATCCGGCCCGCCTGAACATTTCCGACATGTCGTCGGCGTCCCTTGCGGGATTGGCGAGCACCGGGACCCGCTGATAGTCGGCGTTGCCGATCACGAGCGCGACGCGCTTCTCGGCGAGTGCTGGTCCGTTCGACAGCCACATCGCCCACAGCGCCAATGCAATGACCGAAGTAATTCGCATTACGCCCGAACCCATAATTCCGCACTCATAATATTCCGCACGTTAGCACAACGACTTCAAATCACGGACGGCGCGGTGACGGAAATCACGCTTCCGCCTCGCGACCGTCTCCGCTCCCGCAACGGAGCGCCCGCGCCGGAATCGAAGTGTACCGATCCGCCCCATCGTTCGCATCCGCTGCAGAGGACAACTCCTGCAAATGTGAGAATTGAGGGACAGGCAGTGGCCGAGCCGACGTCAAATTCGCCCGTTGGCCGAAAACATGAAGAATCTCAGTATCCTAGGCAGCAATTCTCGGCCGCCTCCGGGATTAGACTTCACCGGAGGCCGATGCTATGGCCTGCGCGCTGTGCGATGGCTGCCGTTGACCGCGGCGCCGGCGCGGATCCTGGAGAAGAGATGGCGGTTTCCGATTCGAAACGGCGCGTGGCGCTCATCACCGGCGTGACCGGGCAGGACGGCGCCTATCTAGCCGAGCATCTGCTCTCGCTCGGCTACACCGTGCACGGCATCAAGCGGCGGTCCTCGTCCTTCAACACCGCGCGCGTCGACCATCTCTACAAGGATCCGCACACCGGCAACGTGCCGTTCCTGATGCATTATGGCGACATGACCGATTCGACCAACCTGATCCGGTTGATGCAGCAGATCAGGCCGACCGAGATCTACAACCTCGCCGCCCAGAGTCACGTCGCCGTCAGCTTCGAAAGCCCGGAATACACCGCCAATGCCGACGCGATCGGCGTGCTGCGCCTGCTGGAGGCGATCCGCATCCTCGGCATGGAGAAGGAGACGCGATTCTACCAGGCTTCGACCTCGGAGCTGTACGGGCTGGTCCAGGAGGTTCCGCAGAAGGAGACGACGCCGTTCTACCCGCGCTCGCCCTACGCCGTGGCCAAGCTCTACGGCTACTGGATCACGGTGAACTACCGCGAGGCCTACGGCATCTTCGCCTCGAACGGCATCCTGTTCAACCACGAGAGCCCGATCCGCGGCGAGACCTTCGTCACCCGCAAGATCACCCGCGGCGTCGCCCGCATCGAGGTCGGCCTGGAGGATACGATCTATCTCGGCAATCTCGAGGCCAGGCGCGACTGGGGCCATGCCAGGGACTATGTCGAAGGCATGCACGCCATTCTGCAGGCCGCCAAGCCGGACGATTTCGTGCTGGCGACCGGGGAGACCCGCTCGGTGCGAGAATTCGTCGAGCTCGCCTTTGCCGAGGTCGGCCGCAGCATCAAGTGGCGCGGCAAGGGGATCGAGGAGACCGGCGTCGACGGCAAGACCGGCAAGGCCGTGGTGCGGATCGATCCGACCTATTTCCGTCCGACCGAGGTCGACCTGTTGATCGGCGACGCCGCCAAGGCGCGGCAGCAGCTCGGCTGGAAGCCGCTGCGGGGTTTTGCGCAACTCGTCAAGGAGATGGTGGCGAGCGATCTTGCGGCCGCGCGGCAGGAGGCTGCCAATGGCAAGCATCCCGTTTGAGCTGAAGGGCAAGACGGTCTTCGTCGCGGGCCATCGCGGCATGGTGGGCAGCGCGATCGCCCGCCGGCTGGTGCGGGAGGACGTCAGACTGCTGACGGCAGGGCGAAACGAGCTCGACCTGTGCGACCAGGCCGCGGTGCGCGACTGGTTCGCCAGCAGGACGCCGCAGGTCGTGTTCCTTGCGGCCGCGAAGGTCGGCGGTATCGTCGCCAACAATACCCTGCGGGCCGAATTCCTCTACGACAACCTCGCGATCGCCGCGAATGTCATTCATGCGGCCTATCTGCACAAGGTCGAGAAGCTGATGTTTCTCGGCTCGTCCTGCATCTATCCCAAGCTCGCACCGCAGCCGCTGCGCGAGGACTATATGCTGACCGGCCCGCTGGAGCCGACCAACGAACCCTATGCCATTGCCAAGATCGCCGGCATCAAGATGGCCGAGGCCTATCGCAGCCAATACGCTTGCGACTTCATCAGCGTGATGCCGACCAATCTCTACGGGCCCGGCGACAACTACCATCCCGAGCACAGCCATGTCGTCGCGGCGCTGATCCGCCGTTTCCACGAGGCCAAGCTGTCGGGGGCTGGAAATGTCACGGTCTGGGGCACCGGCACGCCACGTCGGGAATTCCTCTATGTGGACGACATGGCCGATGCCTGCGTCCACCTGATGAAGACCTATTCCGCGATGGAGATGGTCAATATCGGCACCGGCGAGGATATCACCATCGCCGAGTTTGCCCGCCTCGTCGCGTCGGTCGTTGGTTATACGGGGACCATCAGCTACGACACCGCGCGCCCGGATGGCACGCCGCGGAAGCTGCTCGACGTCTCCAGGCTCGCGGCGCTCGGCTGGCGCGCGCGCACCTCGCTGGAGGACGGCCTGAAACTCGCCTACCGTGCCTATCAGAGCGAGATGAAACAGGCGGCGGAATAGCGCTCGCCGTCATTGCGCGCTATCGCGCCATCCGCGGCGGCTTCTTCCCCAGCTCCGCCGCCATCGCCGAGATCAGCGGCTTCATGAAATAGGCCGCATTCGCCGGCGAGATGTCGGCGGAGAGGCCATGCGATTTCAATTCGTCGTCCACCACCGGGCCGACGGAAGCGATCGGCGTTTTCGTCAAGCCCTCGCGCAGGCGCGCCTCGCAGCCGTGCGACCGCGCCACGTCGAACAGGCGACGGGGCTGACCTGAGCTCGTCAGCGCGATCGCGTCGATCTGACCCTGTGCCATCTCCTCGATCGCCGTGACGATGTTCGCATCCGCCACCTTCGCGTCATAGACATAGGGCGTCACGGTGTCCACCTCGGCGCCTTGCGCTGCGATCGCGCCGATCAGCGCGCCGTGATCCCTGTCGGGATAGAGCTGCAGGCCGAGGCGGCGGCCGCCGAGATCGATCTGCGACAGCATCTCGGCAATGCCTTCCGAGGTCGGCTTCTCCGTGGTCTGCTGCGGCTCGAGCCCGATCTCGCGGAGCGCCCGCCCGGGCTTCGGACCGCGCGCGAATTTGCGCGCCTTGCCCAGCGCCGCGACGAAATCCTGATCGACGCCGATCCGCCGCGCGACCTTCATCAGCCGCCGCAGCCCTTCGCCGGTCATCAGCACCAGGTCGTCGCAGGGCTTCGCGATGAAGCGCCGGATCCAGGCCTCGACCGGCGCGGGGTCGGGCGTGTCGCAGATGGCGAACATCGGGCACTGCACGACATCGGCGCCCTGCTCGGCGAGCAGGCGGGAGAACTGTGCTTCCTCGCGCGTCTCCAGGATCAGGATGCGATAGCCACTGAGCCGGTCTGCCATGCGGATTCTCTAACGAGGAGTGCCAGTCACTTGTTCATCCTGCTCGGGCCGCGCCGTTGGCGCAAGGCAGCCGCCGGTGATAGAGCAGGCGCGCGAAAGTTCCCGTCATCCGTTCTGCCTAACGATCAAGCACACCATGCCCGATCATCAATACGTCCTGACGCTGTCCTGCCCCGATCGTCCCGGCATCGTCTCGGCGGTCTCGACCTTTCTCGCCCATAATGGCCAGAACATTCTCGACGCCCAGCAGTTCGACGACATCGAGACCAACAAGTTCTTCATGCGGGTGGTGTTCACCGCGGCCGATCTGGCCGTCGAGCTGGCCGCGCTGCGGACCGGTTTTGCGGCGATTGCCGAGCGGTTCGGCATGTCCTGGCAGATGCGCGACCGCGCCAGCCGGCGGCGGGTGATGCTGCTGGTGTCGAGGCTGGACCACTGCCTGGTCGACATCCTCTATCGCTGGCGCACCGGAGAGCTCGCGATGGTGCCGACCGCCGTCATCTCCAACCATGCACGCGAGACCTATTCGAGCTGCGATTTCGGCGAGATTCCGTTCTATCACCTGCCGATCACGAAAGAGACCAGGCGCGAGCAGGAAAGCGAAATCTGGCGGCTCGTCGAGCAGACCGAAACGGATCTCGTGGTGCTCGCGCGCTACATGCAGATCCTGTCGGACGACCTCTCGGCCAAGCTTTCCGGACGCTGTATCAACATCCATCATTCGTTCCTGCCGGGATTCAAGGGCGCCAAGCCCTACCATCAGGCGCATGAGCGCGGCGTCAAGCTGATCGGCGCCACAGCGCATTACGTGACCAATGATCTGGATGAGGGGCCGATCATCGATCAGGACGTCGAGCGCATCAGCCATCGCGACACGCCCGCCGACCTCGTGCGCAAGGGCCGGGACATCGAACGGCGCGTGCTGGCGCGCGCCATCCGCTATCATCTCGAGGACCGCGTGATCCTTAATGGCCGGAAGACCGTGGTGTTCACCGACTGATTAGCGCATAGGCGCTCAGCGCGCCGGGCCGGGCGTCTGGCCGTTAGCCGATGACGGCTGGCCCTGCTGCGGCTGGCCGTCTTGTGGGCGTTCCGAGGCCGGCAGCTGACGCAGCCGCTCCCGCTCCCTCATGTACGCCTCGT
The DNA here is from genome assembly GCF_019242285.1 of Bradyrhizobium sp. Taxonomy (GTDB): domain Bacteria; phylum Pseudomonadota; class Alphaproteobacteria; order Rhizobiales; family Xanthobacteraceae; genus Bradyrhizobium. The sequence continues at coordinate 8,128 of NZ_JAFAVV010000659.1, read as the reverse complement.
ACTTCGCCGTGCCTGGGCGCGGCGGGGCGTCGGCGGGCAGGCCGCCCGCCCATTGCGGGATATAGTCGCCCATCGCCTCGGAGGCCTTCTGGTTGACCGACGCGCAGCCGGCGAGGCTGGATGCCGATACGACGGCCACGAGCAGGATCACGAGCTGGCGTGGGCAGACATTCATCCTGGGATTCAGCCTTGACGTGTGGCCTCAGGCGCGGGTTGCGGCGAATGGGCGCGGGGTTTGAGTTGGGATCAAATAGCGGGAAAAGATTGACTGATTGGGCTAGGCGAAAGCACTATAATACCATTATCCGGGATTTCCTCAACATTTGATCCATCGCATTCGATGCCTCCGGCAACGCAGGCGCCCAAGGCGAGACGGACACGCCTAATTTCGCGATTGACAACGGCGCCCGGAAAAGACGCCATGCCGCGCCATACACGCCGCGATGATCTGGGCCAGGGTGAGGCAAGGGCCGGGGGACTCGGCGTCGAGACCGATGAGGGGAGGAGGAATCATGTTCGCTCGTTTTTGGCTGCTGTCGCGTGTCGCGTTGGCCGCAGCAACCGCTGGCACGCTGGTCGTTGCGCCGGCGTGGGCCGATGACGCCGTCAAGATCGGCCTGATCCTGCCGATGACAGGCGGACAGGCCTCGACCGGCAAGCAGATCGACAACGCGATCAAGCTCTACATGAAGCAGCATGGCGACACCGTCGCCGGCAAGAAGATCGAGATCATCCTGAAGGACGACGGCGCACTGCCCGACAAGACCAAGACGGCCGCGCAGGAACTGATCGTCAACGACAAGGTCAGCTTCATCGCGGGCTTCGGCGTCACGCCGGCCGCGCTCGCCGCCGCGCCGCTTGCCACCCAGGCCAAGATCCCGGAGGTGGTGATGGCCGCGGGCACCTCGATCATCACCGAGAAGTCGCCTTATATCGTGCGTACCTCGTTCACGCTGCCGCAGTCCTCGACCATCATCGGCGACTGGGCGGTCAAGAACGGCATCAAGAAGGTCGCGAGCCTGACCTCCGACTATGCGCCCGGTAACGACGCGCTGGCCTCGTTCAAGGAGCACTTCACCGCCGGCGGCGGCCAGATCGTCGAGGAGGTCAAGGTGCCCCTCGCCAATCCGGATTTCGCCCCGTTCCTGCAGCGGATGAAGGATGCCAAGCCGGACGCGATGTTCGTGTTCGTGCCGGCTGGCCAGGGCGGCAACTTCATGAAGCAATATGCCGAGCGCGGCCTCGACAAGGCCGGCATCAAGGTGATCGGCCCCGGCGACGTCACGGATGACGACCTGCTCAACGACATGGGCGACGCCGTGCTGGGCACGGTGACCGCGCACATCTATTCGGCTGCGCATCCCTCGGAGATGAACAAGGAGTTCGTCGCCGCTTACAAGAAGGATTTTGGCAACCGGCCAGGCTTCATGGCCGTGAATGGCTACGACGGCATCCATCTGATCTACGAGGCGCTGAAGAAGACCGGCGGCAAGACCGACGGCGACGGGCTGATCGAGGCGATGAAGGGCATGAAGTGGGAGAGCCCGCGCGGCCCGATCTCGATCGATCCGGAAACTCGCGACATCGTGCAGAACGTCTACGTCCGCAAGGTCGAGAAGAAGGACGGTGAGCTCTACAATGTCGAGTTCGAGACCTTCGAGGCCGTGAAGGATCCGGGCAAGGCGAAGAAGTGACGCGGAAGGATTGACGTGACCCGCGCCACGAACTCCCCGTCCCACTCCCGCTTGCGGGGGAGGTCGCCGCGTTCGGAGAGTGCGGCGGGCGGGGACCCTCTCCACTCGGGCAGTCCGACTCGCGGCGGCATCCCCACCCCGACCCTCTCCCGCAAGCGGGAGAGGGAGCGCAGCGTCGCGTTGGCGTCACCTTCGATGACTTCATTCTGTCGATGACCTCCGTCCTCACCAACCTGTTCGACGGCGTCGCCTATGGCATGTTGCTGTTCGTGCTCGCCTGCGGGCTGGCCGTCACGCTCGGGCTGATGAATTTCGTCAACCTCGCCCATGGCGCCTTCGCCATGGCGGGAGGCTATGTCTGCGCGGTGCTCGTCAACCAGTACGGCTGGCCGTTCTTCGCCGGCCTGCCGCTGGCCTTCATCGCACCCGCCGTGATCGGCGCGGTGCTGGAACGGCTGCTCTACCGCCATCTCTACACTCGCAGCCACCTCGACCAGGTGCTGTTCTCGGTCGGCCTCGTCTTCATGTCGGTCGCCGCCATCGACTACATCATGGGATCGTCTCGGATCTTCATCAACCTGCCGGCTGCGCTGCAAGGGCAGTTCGACGTCTTCGGCGTCGGCATCGGGCGCTATCGGCTGATGCTCATCGTGATCTGCGGCCTCCTGACGGCCGCGCTGCAGCTCGTGCTGGCGCGCACGCGCTTCGGCAGCCGGCTGCGCGCCGCGGTCGATGATCCCCGCGCGGCCAGCGGGCTCGGCATCAACGTGCCGCAGGTGTTCGCCTTGACCTTCGCCTTCGGCTGCGGGCTCGCCGGGCTTGGCGGAGCGCTGAGCGCGGAGATCCTCGGGCTCGATCCGTATTTCCCGCTCAAGTTCATGATCTATTTCCTGATCGTGGTGACGGTCGGCGGCTCCTCCTCCATCATCGGGCCGTTTCTCGCCTCGCTGCTGCTCGGCATCGCCGACGTCGCGGGCAAATATTACGTGCCGAAGATGGGACCGTTCGTGATCTACACGGTCATGATCGTGATCCTGATCTGGCGGCCCCACGGCCTGTTCGGCCGCGCCGCGCGATGAGCAACCAGATGAATGCGCCATCCGACGTCCGCTTTCACGCGGGACGGCACGCGCGCTGGCATGCGGCCGAGATCGTATTCTGGCTTGCCGCGCTTTCCTGCGCGTTCGTCTTTCCGTCACGCTATCTGATCATGACCGACATCCTGCGGCTGGCGCTGTTCGCGCTCTCGCTCGACCTGATCCTCGGCTATGCCGGCATCGTCTCGCTGGGGCATGCGGCCTTCTTCGGCGTCGGCGCCTATTCTGCGGGGCTTCTTGCTCTTCACGGGATCATCAACGAGCCGGTGATCGCGCTGATCGTCGCGGGACTTGCCGCCGCCGTGCTCGGCTTCTGTACGAGCTTCCTCCTGATCCGCGGCGCCGACCTGACCCGGCTGATGGTGACGCTCGGCATCGCGCTGCTCTTGGAGGCGCTGGCCGAACGCTTCTCCGACATCACCGGCGGCACCGATGGCCTGCAGGGCATCGAGATGCAGCCGATCCTCGGGCTGTTCGCCTTCGACATGTTCGGCAAGACCGGCTTCTTCTACGCGCTGATCGTGCTGTTCCTCCTGTTCCTGCTGGCGCGGCGGATCGTGCATTCGCCGTTCGGGCTGTCGCTGCGCGCGATCCGCAACAACCCCTTGCGCGCGGCCGCGATCGGCGTTCCCGTCAACCGCCGCCTGATCGCGATCTATACGGTCGCCGCATTCTATGCGGGCGTGGCGGGGGCGTTGTTCACCCAGACCACGGCGCTGGCTTCGCTCGACGTGTTCGCCTTCGAGCGCTCGGCCGACCTGATGCTGGTGCTGGTGATCGGGGGCACCGGCTATCTCTACGGCGGCTTGATCGGAGCGGTGCTGTTCCGCATGCTGCAGGAGATTTTCTCCACCATCACCCCGCAATACTGGCAGTTCTGGATCGGGCTCGTGCTGATCGTGGTCGTGCTGGTCGGTCGCGCGCGGCTGCATCGCTGGGTGCTGTTTGTGCCGAACCTCCTCATCACCCGGATCGCCGGCGGCAAGGCCGCCGTGGCGGTTCCAGAGAGTGAGGGGCCATGACGGTTGCGCTGGAGACGAGAGGGCTGGAGAAGTCGTTCGGTGGACTGAGGGTCACCCGCGATCTCTCCCTGCAGATCGCGCAGGGCGCGCGTCATGCCCTGATCGGCCCGAACGGTGCCGGCAAGACCACGGTCATCAACCTGTTGACGGGCGTGCTCAAGTCCGATGCCGGGCGCATCCTGCTGGAGGGGCACGACATCACCGAACTGCCGGTGCACAAGCGGGTGCTGCGCGGGCTGTCGCGGACTTTTCAGATCAATCAGCTCTATGCCGATCTGACTCCGCTGGAGACGATCGGCCTCGCGGTCTCCGAGCGGCTCGGCCGCGGCGGCGACTGGTGGCGGCGGATGGGCACACGCGATGACGTCAATGCCGAGATCGCGGAAACGCTCGGCCGTTTCCGCCTGCTCGACGTGATGAACGAGCAGACGGCGACCTTGCCCTATGGCAAGCAGCGGCTGCTCGAGATCGCGGTCGCGATCGCCGCCAAGCCCCGCGTGCTGCTGCTCGACGAGCCGGCCGCCGGCGTGCCAGAGGGCGAGCGCAGGGACATCCTGGCGGCGGTCGCGGCCCTGCCGCGCGACGTCACCGTGCTTCTGATCGAGCACGACATGGACCTCGTGTTCTCGTTCGCCGACCGCATCTCGGTGCTGGTCAACGGCGCGCTGCTCACCGAGGGCGAGCCGGCAACGGTCGCGCGCGACCCCCAGGTCAAGGCGGTCTATCTCGGCGAGGCCGCTCATGGCTGACCTCAAGGCTGACCTGCTCGCGATCGAGGGCCTGCGCGCCGGATACGGCGAGGCCGTGGTGCTGCCCAACATGTCGCTGCGCCTCTCCGAAGGCGAAGTGCTGGCCGTGCTTGGGCGCAACGGCACCGGCAAGACTACGCTGATCAACGCCATCGTCGGCATCAACCGCCGCTTCGCCGGCACCATCGCGCTGTCGGGGCGCGATCTCACCGCGATGCGCGCCGACCAGCGCGCGCGCGCCGGGATCGGCTGGGTGCCGCAGGAGCGCAACATCTTCCGCTCGCTGACCGTGGAGGAGAACATGACCGCAGTGGCGCAGCCGGGTTCCTGGACCACGGCCAAGGTGTACGAGATGTTTCCGCGGCTCGAGGAGCGGCGCGGCAATTTCGGCAACCAGCTTTCCGGCGGCGAGCAGCAGATGCTGGCGATCGGCCGCGCGCTGGTGCTGAACCCGAAAGTCCTGCTGCTGGACGAGCCCACCGAGGGGCTGGCGCCGATCATCGTCGAGGAGCTGCTGCGGGCGATCGGTACCATCACGCGGTCCGGCGGCCTCTGCTGCATGATCGTCGAGCAGCACGCGCAAAAGATTCTGGGGCTCGCCGACCGCGCTGTGATATTGGAACGGGGAACGATCGTGCACGACGCGCCGAGCGGCGCGCTGAAGGCCGATCCCGCCGTCCTCGAACGCCATCTCGGCGTGTCGGGGGCCGCGGCGAGCGCTTAGAAGATACCGGGAGTTGACGACCATGCAGAGAGCCAAGCCGCCATTCCGCGCCGACGAGGTCGGCAGCCTGTTGCGTCCGCAGAGCATCAAGGAGGCGCGCGCCAGGTGCGAGAAGGGGGAAATCGCCCCGGAGGAATTGCGCAAGATCGAGGACATGGAGATCGAGAAGGTCGTGCACCGGCAGGCCTCGACCGGCCTCAAGCTCGCGACCGACGGCGAGTTCCGCCGCTCCTGGTGGCACTTCGATTTCCTGGCGAAGCTCACCGGTTGCGAGCTGTTCCATCCCGAGACCGGCATCCAGTTCGCCGGCGTCGAGACCCGCCATGACGCGGTGCGCGTGATCGGCAAGCTCGACTTCCCGGCCGACCATCCGATGCTCGACCATTTCCGCTTTTTGAAGAAGCAGGCCGACGCCGCGCATGTCACCGCGAAGATGACGATCCCGTCGCCGGCGGTGCTGCACTTCCGCGGCGGCCGCAACGCGATCTCGAAGGCGGTTTATCCCGATCTCGAGGAATTCTTCGAGGATCTCGGCAAGACCTACCGCAAGGCGGTCAACGCGTTCTACGACGCCGGCTGCCGCTATCTGCAGTTCGACGACACGGTGTGGGCCTATCTCTGCTCGCAGGACGAGTTGCGGAAGGCGCGCGAGCGCGGCGACAGTCCCGACGGCCTGCAGCAGATTTACGCGCGGATCATCAACTATGCGCTCGCGGAGAAGCCGGCCGATATGGTGATTACCACCCATGTCTGCCGCGGCAATTTCCGCTCCACCTGGATTTCGTCCGGCGGCTACGAGCCGGTCGCCGAGACCATGCTGGGCGGCACCAATTACGACGGCTACTTCCTCGAATATGATTCCGACCGGGCCGGCGGCTTCGAGCCGCTGCGCTTCCTGCCGAAGGGCAACAAGATCGTGGTGGTCGGCCTGATCACCTCGAAATTCGGCGAGCTCGAGAACAAGGACGACATCAAGCGCAGGCTGGAGGAGGCCGCGAAATTCACGCCGCTGGAGCAGCTCGCACTGTCGCCGCAGTGCGGCTTCGCCTCGACGGAGGAGGGCAACATCCTCTCCGAGGAGGAGCAATGGGCGAAGCTGCGCCTGGCGGTCGAGATCGCAGGCGAGGTGTGGGGAACCTAGCGGCCTGATCCGCGATCGAGCATGGGGATGGGATAGTCCATGTTGATGATGATGAGATCGCTGTTGATCGCGGGCGTGCTTGCGGCTGGTCTGGTCGGCTCTGCGACCGAAGCCGGCGCGCAGATCGTCGCGATCGGCGCCAGCAACGTCGCCGGTCGCGGAGTGGGCAGCTCCGATGCCTGGCCCGCGCAACTGGAGGCGATGCTCGCCGCCAGGGGCCGCAACGTCCACGTGGTCAATGCCGGGATCAATGGCGATACCAATGTCGGCATGCTCGGCCGCCTCGACTCGGCGGTGCCGGATGGCACCAGGATCGTGCTGCTCGACAAATATGGCGGCGGCTGGAACGCCCGGAGGAAGGGGCAGGGCGATCAGGCCGCCGAACTCGCCGCCATCGAAGCGCAGTTGCGCGGCCGTCATATCAGGGTCATCCCGATGTGGTGGGGGCCGGCGCTGCGGGGCTATTTGCAGCCGGACGGCATCCACTTTACGCCGGACGGGCACCATCTGGTCGCGACCAGGATGCTGCCTGTGGTGATGAGGGCCTTGCGCTGAAGCATGCCCCTTCAGGCAGGCCTGACGCTTTCGCTCAGTCTCGCCGTATCCTTGCGCAACAGGCTGTCGCGCAGATGCCTTTGCGCGGGCTCCTCGAAAATTCGATAATTCAGATGCGAGGCGAGCAGGCTGGCAATGGGTATAATGATACATCAATCAGCCGCAGGCTTTCGCGATCCCCTGCATCACCACGTCCTCCCAGACGCGATAGCCGTTTGCGTTCAGGTGGACACCATCGATCGTGAACGGCGGTGTCATGTCGGGCAGGGGCAGAAAGGCGGCATGAGCTTGCGTTGCCAGCTCCGGCAGCGTGCCCCTGAAAATCCGCATGGTCGCCGAGGCGTCCCTCTGCATCTCCGGCGTCAGCCGCTCGCGCGCCTCGATCGCGGGGATGTCGAGCACCGAGAGCCGCGTCGTCAGCCGCGACAGCTCGCCCAGCAGCTGGCGATAGCGGCTCTGGAAAACCTGCTGCGTGATCGGTGTCGGCACGAGCGCATCGTTGGTGCCGAGCGCCACGATGATCGCGAACGCCCGCTTGTCGCCGAGCGCGGGCGCCAGCCAGCCGCCGAGATCGCTGGCAGTCGAAGCGCCGTTCAGCCCGGCATTGACGATGGGGTGGCCGCATGCGCTTCGCGGAAGCGTCGAGGCCTCGACGATGCTGTCGCCGAGCACGATGATGGGATCGTCGAGGCGGCGCAACGTGTAGTGCAGGATCTGTTGGCGGGCGCTGCGATGAGCGCCGCCCGCCACCTGCGCATAGCGTGCGCGGGCCAGCAGGAATCCTGCGGCTGCTGCCACCACGATGGCGAGGATTGCCAGGCCTGCACGCGTTTGCTTCACATTCCCATCCCTGCTGTTGCCCGGCATCTCGGGTGCCGCATCCGGGCATGTCCAGGAGAAATTTGCGCGATACCGGCGGTTTGCGCGTTTGAAATGTGGCCTTATGCTTTCCAGAACCTTGCCGATGGGGCATCGTCGATGGAGCAGTCCGCTCCGGAACAACGAGATGACGGCAACCCACTTGCCTGACATGCCATGACGGCCGGCCCTCACGCCATCATCATCGGCGCGGGTCCCGCGGGGCTCGCCTGTGCGGCGACGATGCAGGCTGCCGGCCTCCGCGTGACGGTGCTGGAGAAGACGGCG
>NZ_JAFAVV010000512.1 GCF_019242285.1 Bradyrhizobium sp. | reverse complement strand
AGTGCGCGCTCGGCATAGCGCGACAGGTCCTCGGGCAAGGTCGGAATAACGTGCGGACCGGCTTCGAGCAAGATGATGCGCGAGCTGCGTGGATCGATCCTGCGGAAATCGTTGGCTAGGGTCTGCCGGGCGATCTCGGCGATGGCGCCCGCCATCTCGACGCCGGTCGCTCCTCCGCCGACAATGACGAAGGTGAGCAGACGCTGCCGCTCGGCATCGTTACCAGCGAGTTCGGCCCGTTCGAATGCCAGTAGAATGCTTCGGCGAATGCGGGTCGCGTCCTCGATGCGCTTGAGTCCCGGCGCGAACTTGGCCCAATCGTCATGACCGAAGTAGGAATGCGTCGCGCCGGTCGCGATGACGAGATAGTCGTATGACATCGGACCCGCGCTGCTCTCGACCGACCGCCCCGCAAGGTCGACCCCCTTCACCTCGGCCATTAATACCGTCGCGTTCCGTTGCCGTCGCAACATGTGTCGGATGGGCCAGGCGATCTCGGCCGGCGACAATGCCGCGGTCGCCACCTGATACAGCAGCGGCTGAAAGCAATGATGATTTTGGCGATCGAGCACGATCACGTCGACGGCAGCCCGGCTGAGCGCCAGGGCGGCTTGGATCCCGCCGAAGCCCGCGCCGACGATTACCACTTTCGGACGCTGCGCTGACATGGATGTTGCTCTCGCCGCCTGCACCTTGCCAAATTGGCCTTCGTCTTGCCAAGGCGTCCGCGTGGCTTTAGCAATCCGCCTCGACATGCATTCGAGCGAGGCAATGCGCGATGGCGACCCATAAGCTTCTTCTTCTGCCCGGCGATGGCATCGGCCCCGAAGTCATGGCCGAGGTGAAAAAGCTCATCGCTTTCTTGAATGCGCGCCGATTAGGGAGCTTCGAGATCGAAGAAGGCCTTGTCGGCGGTTGCTGTTATGACGCGCACAAGGTTGCCATCACCGACGCGACCATGGCCAAGGCGCATGCGGCCGATGCCGTGATCTTCGGCGCAGTGGGGGGCCCGCAATGGGACCGCGTGCCGTACGAGGTGCGACCGGAGGCGGGACTCCTTCGCCTGCGCAAGGAGCTCGGCTTGTTCGCCAACATTCGCCCCGCCATCTGCTATCCGGCGCTCGTCGAGTCCTCGAGCCTCAAGCGCGAGGTGGTGGATGGGCTCGACATCATCATCCTGCGCGAGCTCACTGGCGGCGTCTATTTCGGCGAGCCCAAGACCATCACCGATCTCGGCAACGGACAGAAGCGCGCGATCGATACGCAAGTCTACGATACCTACGAGATCGAGCGCATCGCGCGCGTGGCGTTCGACCTGGCGCGCAGGCGCCGCAACAAGTTGACGTCGATGGAAAAGCGCAACGTCATGAAATCAGGCGTGCTCTGGAACGAGGTCGTGACGCAGGTACACGCGCGCGAATACAAGGACGTGCAGCTCGAACATCAGCTAGCCGATTCCGGCGGCATGAATCTCGTGAAATGGCCGAAACAGTTCGACGTGATCGTCACCGACAATCTGTTTGGCGACATGCTCAGCGATATCGCCGCGATGCTGACGGGGTCGCTCGGCATGTTGCCGTCCGCCTCGCTGGGTGCCGAGGACGACCAGACCGGGAAGCGCAAGGCGCTCTACGAGCCGGTGCATGGGTCCGCCCCCGACATTGCCGGAAAAGGCCTCGCAAACCCCATCGCGATGATCGGCTCGCTGGCCATGTGCCTGCGCTATTCGTTCGGGTTGGGAGAGGCGGCCGACGCGCTCGAGAAGGCGGTCGCCAATGTGCTCGCCTCAGGCTTGCGCACGAAGGACATCGCGGCGCCGGGCACGAACGCGATCGGCACCGCCGGGATGGGCGATGCCGTGGTCTCGGAGCTCCGTCGCGCCCTGAAATAGGCCTCGGCTTCGCCGGCCGATCGACTCGTGGGGCGAGCAGCTTCCGCGATCGACTCTCCTTCGCCTGGACGAGCGGGCGGAAAGCGCGTCGATGAACTCGCGCGAACAGCGGATTTTATCAGGGGCC
>NZ_JAFAVV010000602.1 GCF_019242285.1 Bradyrhizobium sp. | reverse complement strand
GGGCGTGGCGATCGAGAAGGTCGCGAAGACGTTCCGACCCATGACCTCGGTGCCGTTCATCGCCAACACGGGTTTCGACAGGGAGAAGGGAAATCTGGCGATTGAGGGCGGCGACGCCGACGCCATCGCCTATGGCGTGCTTTTCCTGGCCAATTCCGACCTTATCGAGCGTTTCCGGCGTGGTGCCCGGCTGAACAAGCCCGATCCCGCCACTTTCTACGGCCGCGGGCCAAACGGCTACACCGATTATCCCGCGCTTCCTGGTCAAAAGGCGCATGTCGCATGACGGCTTAGGAGAAGTTCGCGATCCGCCGGATCGCGCTCGATGAGGTCGATCTTGCCGTGCACATCGGCGGCGTGATCTGGCCGGCATTCTTGATGCGCTCGGTATCGAGCGCGCTTCAGGCGCTGCCTGCAACGCGAGCGACCTTTCATAATTTGACATCGGTCGAGCCTTCGTCGCTCGTAACGTTCTCGTGGGTCAACAGCGCCATTTGCGAGGTCGGCCGCTTCCGGTCTACCTCGATAGGACCACCTCAGAGCGCGCGTACGTCGTGTGGAGAACCACACGGCGCGAAGGCGCCTCGCATGGACGTATGCGGCTTGACAGCCGGGAACGCGCTCCGCCTGGTGCCGATGTCGGCCATCGTGATCAGCCGCGGTAACGACGGGCACAGGCGAGCTGGAGTCGTCGTGATCGCGATTATTTGTCTTGGGCGACGGAGCGCTCGCTAATCCATGCGACGATCTGGTCCTTTTATGCCACTCATAAATATCGGCGTCTGAAGGCCCCCGCGTTGCGAGTAGGGAGCCATCAGAAGCAGCAACGCGAACTGATTATGTCTCCTGCATAGCACAAATTATCCCCGCCAGATGGCGGGGACTGGACTACCGGAATCGCTTTCGAAACTCTTGCAGGCACCGCTGCTCAGGCGGCTTGTTAAGCTGTTCACAAAAATTGCGACGGCCCAGAGATATGTGCGCCGACGTTCTCAATCGTGGATTATCCGGCAGCACCGCCTGACAGAAGTAGCAAACGGCATATTCAAGCTCGAGGCCATGTGGTTTCTGGAGCTGGAGTGTTTCCATCACGGCGCCTCCGCCGAAACAGGGAAGCTACGGCTATCGCTACAAACAAGAAAGACGAAAGCCCAACACAGTGCGTTTGAAATACGTTGGCTCATGAGCGACCTCCTTTCAAAGGATCAGCCGCCTACAAGTTTATCACGCGATTTTGGGGCAAGTTCTGGGCGAGCCGGTGCGCAGCTCTCGAATGTTATTACCGAACTTTGCACCAGAAATGATGCAAAGAAAGTTGGGCTTGGGTTGAGCTTTTGGCTTTTTCCAATTGATAGTTTGGGGGATGCCGCTCGTCATCGAATGTCTCGAGGTCGTTTCAGACCTTCCTGGTGGGAGACGTCTGATGTTCCCTGTCTGAATGGAATTGGAGTTGTCTCGCACTAGCGAACTTCACTTTGCAAACGATGCATTGCACACGCAATTGAGGACCCAGTACATCGAGACGAGCCATGGGTCCTATGGTCGGCACCGGTCGATCGGCTAGGCTGGAATAGCTCGGGACAAACTCGACATCGACAGCTCCGCGTCAACAGCGCCATTTGGGAGGCCGCTTCCGGTCTATCTCGATAACGGGACGACCTCAGAGCGCGCGTACATCGTGAGGAAAATCACACAGCGCGAAGGCGGCTCGCATGGCTGTATGCGGCTCAACGACTGGGAACGCTCCGCCTCACGCCGATGTCGGCTGTCGTGATCAGCCGCGGTAGCGCCGGGCACGGAAGAGCTGGGGTCGTCGTGACCGCGATGAGTTGTCCTGGGCGACAGAGCGCACGCCAATCCATGCGACGATCCGCGCATTTGAGCCGTGGGCGGAGAGAGTGTGACCCACCTCAAAGAGCGCGGTGAAGGGATCCAATATCTGCAACGGGATGGTTTCCTGGATTTGAGCACGCCCATGAAGAACCATTTTCCGCTGCTGGATCCGCTGCGCTTCGGGACTGCCCTCGGCGTCGCCATTTTTCACCAGATGTTCTGGTCCTGGGCCTGGGTTTCGATTGGCGTCCCGGGTTTCGAGCGCGACGTCGCCGCCGATGTTCTATACCCGTCCGCCGCGCCCTTCACATGGTTCGGCTGGGTCGGTGTCGAAATATTCTTTGTTATTTCCGGTTTCGTGATAGCGAATTCCGCGAGCAAGTCTTCCCCGACGGAGTTTCTTCTCGGCCGCGCTCTCAGGCTTTATCCGGCGGTCTGGGTCTGCGCCACCGCGACCTTCCTCGTTCTGGTTCTTTTTGGCAGCAGACCAGCATCCGAATTCATCCTGCCCTACATCCACGCCATGCTGCTCGTTCCCAAGGGAGTCACGGGTCAATGGCTCGACGGCGTCTATTGGACATTGGCGGCCGAAATGGCGTTTTATGGGCTGGTGTTTTGCGCGATGCTCACGAGGAAAATGACCCTGTGGCACCTGGCTTGGGGACTCACCATCTACAGCGCGGTGTTCAACGCCGTCGCATTGCTGGTGCTGTCATGCACGACGCCGTCGGACCTGCCCTATCTCGTCATTCTGATGTTTCGGGTGCCGTGCGCAGCATTCCTGTTGACCCATGGCTGTTTTTTTGCGCTGGGCATCTGGCTCTTCATCTCTGCAAACAGAAAATTGACGGCGCTCGAACGGGTCGCCGTCGCGGTCACGTGTCTTTCAGGTGCCGCAGAAATCTACTTCTTTGCCTCCTTCTTCCTGACGTGCATACCCGCCATCTCCGGTCAATCAGCCCTTGTGCCGATCATGGTTTGGGCGGCGGCGGTGGGCCTCATTGCCTATTGCGCGAACAGGAACAGGCGCTCTGCCGCCACCGCTTCGCCTGAAGCGCCGGCCTATTGGAGAACGCTCGGGCTGATCACCTATCCGCTCTATCTCTCCCACAACGTCGTTGGCACGGCGATGATCCGTCTCCTGGTCGATGCGGGCCTGGATGCCACCTCGGCCGTGTGGGTCGAGCTCGGCATTCTCGTCCTGGTCTGCTGGTTCATTTGCGCGAAGATCGAGCCGGCCGTCAGAGCTGGGATGACGCAAACCATTGCATATTTCGGACAGCTTCCGGAAAGACTGCCGGCATCGAGGCGCCCGGCGTTTTCTCGCGGGCTGGGCCTTCGGGCTGCCGTCCGGCAAAGATGACCGCCACGGTGCGATAGCCGGTGTCCCGCCAGACTGGCTTTTCCGAACTTGTTGCATCTGCTTTGCGCGAATTCCGGACATGACGAGACAGTCCGACCCAGGCGTGAACGGCCCATCGCGTCATTTCGTTGCTCTGCAGCACGGGATGTCAATCGACGGACGCTGACCGGCAACGCGCGACGTCGAGGAAATGACGGCAATCGAGCGAGCGACGGCTGAAAA
>NZ_JAFAVV010000356.1 GCF_019242285.1 Bradyrhizobium sp. | reverse complement strand
CCGAGCAGCTGCTCGCAGCCGGCCGCGCCTACCGCTGCTACGCCACCCCCGAAGAGCTCGACGAGATGCGCAAGAGGGCGCGCGCCGAGGGTCGCACCCGGCTCTATGACGGCCTGTGGCGCGACCGCGATCCGTCCGAGGCGCCCGCGGGAATGAAGCCCACCATCCGCCTGAAGGCGCCGCTGTCCGGCGAGACCGTGATCGAGGACCAGGTGCAGGGACGGGTGGTCTGGCAGAACGAGAATCTGGACGACCTCGTGCTGCTGCGTGGCGACGGCACCCCGACCTACATGCTTGCCGTGGTGGTCGACGACCACGACATGGAAGTGACGCACATCATCCGCGGCGACGACCATCTGATCAACGCCGCGCGGCAGAAGCAGATCTACGACGCGCTGGAATGGCCGATTCCCTCGATGTCGCATATCCCGCTGATTCACGGGCCCGACGGCTCGAAACTGTCGAAACGCCACGGCGCGCTCGGCGTCGATGCCTACCGCGCCATGGGCTATCTTCCGGCGGCGCTGCGCAACTACCTGGTCCGGCTCGGCTGGAGCCATGGCGACCAGGAGATTTTCTCGACCGAGGAGATGGTCAAGGCGTTCGACCTGCCCGGCATCGGCCGCTCCGCCGCCCGCTTCGACTTCGCCAAGCTCGAAAATCTCAACGGCCATTATATCCGCCATGCCGACGATCAATCCCTCGTGACCATGTTCGAGGACGTGCTGGACTACGTGCCGAAGGGCGCGGAGCTGAAGCCCAAGCTCAACCAGGCGACCCGCACCCAGCTCTTGATGGCGATGCCGAGCCTGAAGGAGCGCGCCAAGACCCTGATCGAGCTGATCGACGGCGCCAACTTCATTTTCGCCGACCGGCCGTTGCCGATCGAGGCGAAGGCCGCGGCGCTCCTGACACCGGAGACACGCGCGCTGATCTGCCGGCTTCATGCGGCGCTGGAAAAAGTCGTGCCCTGGAGCGGAGAAGCCACGGAGGCGGCGATGCGGGCCTTTGCAGAGGCCAACAACCTGAAGCTGGGTGGGGTTGCACAGCCCTTGCGCGTGGCGCTGACCGGGCGGACCACCTCACCAGGTATTTTCGAGGTCTTGGCGGTATTGGGACGCGAGGAAAGCCTGGGCCGACTGGCCGATCAGGCCGCGTAAGGCACGCATTACCTGTATTCCTTTGGCCATCTTGCAGTGCACATGGCGGCCCTCTACACTCATTCGATACCTAGCGGCTGCCGACCGTGTCGATCCCCATAGGAAGCGCACAGAGCGGCCGCTCTCTCCTCACGATGTCATCGGGGACCTCACGATGGACGCTTCCAGCACCAAAACCGCGACGCTCACGGTCGGCAACAAGACCTACGACTTTCCGATCCTCAGCGGTACCGTCGGGCCCGATGTCATCGACATCGCCAAGCTCTATGCGCAATCTGGCATGTTCACCTACGACCCTGGCTTCACTTCCACGGCAAGCTGCCAGTCGCGCATCACCTACATCGACGGCGACGCCGGCATTCTGGAATACCGCGGCTATCCGATCGAGCAGCTCGCCGAGCACGGTGACTTCCTCGAGACCTGCTATCTTCTGCTCTACGGGCAACTGCCGACAGCCGCGCAGAAGAAGGACTTCGACTACCGCGTGACCCATCACACCATGGTTCACGAGCAGATGGCCCGTTTCTTCCAGGGCTTCCGCCGCGACGCGCATCCGATGGCGATCATGGTCGCGGCCGTCGGCGCGCTCGCCGCCTTCTATCACGACTCCACCGACATCAACGATCCGCAGCAGCGCATGATCGCCTCGATGCGGATGATCGCGAAGATCCCGACGCTGGCGGCAATGGCCTATAAGTACACCGTCGGGCAGCCCTTCGTGTATCCGAAGAATGCGCTCACCTTCGCCGAGAACTTCCTGCACATGTGCTTCGCGGTGCCGTGCGAGGAGTACAAGCCCAACCCGGTGCTGGCGGACGCGCTCGACAAGATCCTGATCCTGCACGCCGACCACGAGCAGAACGCCTCGACCTCGACGGTGCGCATCGCCGGCTCCTCCGGCGCCAACCCGTTCGCCTGCATCGCGGCCGGCATCGCCTGCCTGTGGGGACCGGCGCATGGCGGCGCCAACGAGGCCGCGCTGAACATGCTCTACGGCATCGGCAAGGTCGAGAACATCCCGGACTTCATCAGGAGGGTGAAGGACAAGAACAGCGAAGTCCGCCTGATGGGCTTCGGCCACCGCGTCTACAAGAACTACGATCCGCGTGCCAAGATCATGCAGCGGATGTGCCATGCCGTGCTCAAGGAGACCGGCCATGGCGACGATCCGATGCTGAAGGTCGCGCTGGAATTGGAGAAGATCGCGCTCAGCGACGAATACTTCATCAGCCGCAAGCTCTATCCCAACGTCGATTTCTATTCCGGCATCACGCTGAAGGCGATGGGCTTCCCGACCTCGATGTTCACGGTGCTGTTCGCGGTCGCCCGCACCGTCGGCTGGATCAGCCAGTGGAGCGAGATGATCGAGGACCCGCAGCAGAAGATCGGCCGTCCGCGCCAGCTCTACAGCGGCGTCACCCACCGCGATTATGTCGAGATGGACAAGCGGAAATAGGCTTCTCGGCTACAGGTTCGATGCGGCGCCTTCATTTCGGAGAACGCCGCTTTCGCTTACCCCGCGCGACCTCGGTCGCGAGTGCGTCGAGCTTCGGCAGCCAGAACGACCTGAAGTGGTCGAGCCAATCATCGACCTCGCGAAAGCGAGCGGGCTCGACCGCGTAGATGCGCCGCGCCCCGTCGGCGCGCACCGACGCAAAGCCCGCCTCCCGCAGCACCCGAAGCTGCTGCGACACCGCCGACTGGGTGATGCCGAACTCGCGCCCGACCACGGCGACGATGTCGCCCGAGGAGTGCTCGCCTGTCGCGAGCAGCTCCAGGATGCGCCGCCGGACCGGGTCGCCGAGGATGTCGAAAGCGTGCATCGGCTAGCTGCCTTCTCCAGGTGGCTCACCGCAATAGAACGCGCTGGTGCGGGCCACAGCGGCGTTCGCGGCCGCCTCAGCAGTGCCGAAAGCGATCGACGCCTTGCCCCAGGCCTCACTGATGGACCGAATAAAGCTCTTGCCCTCCTCCGAGGCCATCCAGGCCATGGCTTCGGCCCGGTCGACGTCCGCACCCGACGCAAGGTGCCGCGCAAGACCCATCAGCGCCAGGTCCCAACCAACGCCGACCGCACCCGGCCCGAACCGGTCCCACATGTCGCCCTCGACATGCGCGATATGCTCCAGCTCCAGCTTGGTGACGCCGGCCTGCTGCTCCGACAACGTCACGGTGAGCCAGGTCGTGCCGCCGCCGAATTCCCACGTGACGGACAACAGCCGGGGCGGCTCGCAGCGCGTGATCTCGCCGCCGGCATTGCCTTCGAATTGGTAGCGGCCGCCGAGCCGCAGATCGCCCGAGACCGGCAGGAACCAGCGTGGAATCCGCTCGGCGCTGGTCAGCGCGTCCCAGAGATCGTCGATATCAGTGTCGTAACTCCGCGTCGCAATCACCGCCCGCGCCGGCCGCCCGAGATGCTCCCTGTTGGCGACTTCGCGGACGACGGCGCCGACATAGGCGACAGGATCGATTTTCATGGCAGGGCTCCCGAAATATTCGAGAGCTATATTAGCCTATATTAATATTAATTCAAGCTAATATTACCACCGAACATGTTGCGGCGACGGTGGGCGTTCAGTGTCGATGCTGGCCGCGATCGTCAGCCCCGGGCAACGCCGCGTCCCTTCCGCATCGTCGCCAGCACGAGGTCGGCGGCGCGCACGCTGGGCGAGGCCTGGCCGACGGCCATGATCGCGTCGAGCCTGGCGAACGCCTCGCTCTGGCGGCGGCGCAACGGCGTGTCGGCCAGCACCTGCTGCAAGGCGCCGGCGAGCTTGTCCGCTGAGCAGTCGTCCTGCAG
>NZ_JAFAVV010000316.1 GCF_019242285.1 Bradyrhizobium sp. | reverse complement strand
CAGCTTCCAGAGGCCGTTATCCGCCTTGATCTCATAATCGCGACGCACGGCGACGTCGACCGAAACCGGCCGCTGCCGCACTTCGTCGAACAAGCTCAGCGTTTCATGCCTGATGGCCCATGTGCTGATCGCAAAATATTCGCCTGCGACCAGAACGCAGAGAAAGGCCAAAATCGCAAATGCCCTCTTCATCGCTTCCACACCATCAAATTTGTTCAATAGATGGTGTTGGAACGCGTTGGAGACGGTCCGGGATTGGCGTTCCGAAGATTAATTTTTAGCCAATGTTGCGACGCAGCATATGCTTCGACGCCCCGCTCTCTGGACGGGCCGGATCTGCGTGGGTCGAAAGCGGCCGCGCTGCACGCAACGCGGCGTCAATCTTGGATTGCACCCGTCTGGCGGCGAGTGCCGCGAGCCTCGTCTGCGTTCGGCCTGACTTGATTTTGTCACCGATCTGATAGCGCCATTCCCAAACGTCCGGTTCGGCAGTCGCTACCACGGTGTATTGAATTCCCTTGTAGGTTGACACGGCTGAGTTTCCCCGTTTCTTAACCTTCGGAGGACACCTTTTTTGGGGTTCAATCAATCCGTGCATTTACGGGGTGTGCACGGGGACGGATCGTGGAGCAGGTGGGCTTAGGGGTTGACGTCGAATCCTGGTTGTCGAACCTCGGCAATGCCGGGAGGTCTGCCAAAAGCAGCGCGGACTCTGGTAGCGAGGGGCTTGCTGACCGTGTTGGGGACGACCGACCTTCCAGCCGTTCATGCCAACATGCGTCCTCGTGACCTGCGGCTGGACGCCTGTCGCGGTCTCGCATTGTGGTTCATCTTCATCGATCACGTGCCCGACAACGTGCTTTCCTGGTTGACGCTGCGCAATTATGGTTTCAGCGACACCGGCGAATGGTTCGTATTCATCTCCGGCTATACCTGCATGCTCGCTTATGGCGGCGGCCTCCAGCAACAGGGCTGGCGCACCACGACGGTTCGTGCGCTGCGGCGGGGCTGGGAAATCTACGCCGCCTTTCTCGTCCTGCTCATCGCCTATTTTGCCCTGGTCTGGGTGATTGGCGGCGGCGTTCGCTATCTCGATGAAACCAACACCGGCTTCTTCTTCCACGATCCCGGCAGGACCATCGCGCACGTCCTGGCGCTGCAGTTTGCGCCCGTGAACACCGACATCCTGCTGACCTTTTCGATTCTGCATCTGACCTTTCCGTTCATTCTGTACGCCATGATCAGGAGCGCCACGATCACCCTGGCCTCGTCGTTCCTGATTTATCTGATGGTGCAGCTATTCGACTGGCACGTCCCGGCGTGGCCGACGGGGGAGTTGTATTTCAACCCGTTCGCCTGGCAGTTGCTGTTCGTGATCGGCGGCTGGTACGCCTATGAGGGCACCGATCGGCTGCAGCCAATCCTTCAATCGCGCGTGCTGCTGGCGCTGGCGATCGCGTATCTGGCAGCTGGCCTTTTCATCACCCTGGGCTGGCACTTCAAGCCGCTTGAGCAGCTCGTCCCGGCCCAAGTGACGCAACTGATCTATCCAATCTACAAGAGCCATCTTGCGCCGGTACGGCTGTTGCATTTCCTCTCGCTCGCATTCGTGGTGTCGCGCCTCACGCCACGGGAATGGCATGGCCGCATCCGGCCATTGATGATGGCGATGATCAGGTGCGGCGAGAATTCGCTTTCGATCTATTGCCTCGGCGTTCTGCTGGCGTTCATGGCGCACGTGATCCTGATCGATGTTTCCGGCAGCCTCGTCATGCAGATCGTCGTAAGCTTGGGCGGCATTGCCGTCATGGTGCTCGCCGCGACGCTTCTGACCTGGGAGGCGCAATTCGACCGCCGCGGGCCCAGACTGTTTTGACGGACGAAGTCACCGCCGGCGGGCCACCGCGATGCCGAACATGAACGCCACGAGCAGGCTGGTCAGTGGCGCCTCCCGGGTGATGGCGGCAATCGTCGAGAGCGGCTGGCCGGGACGTCGCGCATCGTCAATGGCCTCGCTCAGACGATCGATCGCTGCGCGCAGCGCGCCCGTGACTTCCCCGATCGTTCGCGACACGTCGGTAACGGTATCGATGGCGCGCTCGGCCATGCCGGGCTCGGGGATCGGTCGAGGGCCGTCGATGCTCACTGGCGATACCTCCGAACTCGTGCGCCTCCGCGAAGAAGGCCGAGACCGTCACCTTTGGCTATCCCTGCGTGCGCGTGTCTCAACAGCGGGCCGTGAGGCCTTTGGCTATCCGCGACAGGCGCCGTCTTTGAACGGCGGGTGACGGTCCCCAGCTAGAAATGCTGGTCGGGGAAAATCGTTCCACGAATCGGGAGTGTCCTGCCATGCTGCAAACGGAAACGGCGAATCGCCGTTAGCTTGGGGCAAGCCGGACACGCCCAGCGAGACCATTCATCATGACCGAGACCAGGAAGAAAGAGCCGAGGGCCATCGCGTTGCTGGGCGTTCCGATCGACATGGGCGCTTCGCAGCGCGGCACCCTGATGGGCCCTGCCGCCCTGCGCACTGCTGGCCTCGCGGCCCTGCTGGAAAGCCTGGGGTTCGAAGTCATCGATTTCGGCGATGTTTCGATCGGCGATGTCGGCGAGCTCCAAGACCAGCCGCCGGAGAAGGCGAATCACTACCGCGAGATCCAGCGCTGGACCCGCGCACTCAGCCGGCGTGGTTACGAGATGGCGCGATCCGGTGCGATCTCGATCTTCCTGGGCGGCGACCATTCGCTGTCGATGGGATCGGTGAATGCGATGGCACGGCATTGGCGGGAAACCGGCCGCGAGCTCTTCGTGCTGTGGCTGGACGCACATGCGGACTACAACACGCCGGCGACCACGCTGACCGCCAACATGCATGGCATGGCGGCGGCATTCATGTGCGGCGAAAGCGGGCTTGATGGCCTGCTGGGCGACGAGCCGCGCGTCCCGATCGATCCGGGCCGGCTCGAACTGTTCGGGACACGCTCGGTCGACCAGCTTGAGAAGGAGCTGTTGAACGCCCGCCGCGTCAGCATCGTCGACATGCGCGGGATCGACGAGTTCGGGGTCGGCGTATTGATGCGCCGCTTCATCGACACGGTGCGGGCCCGCAACGGTGTGTTGCATGTCTCGTTCGATGTCGACTTCCTCGATCCGCAGGTCGCGCCGGGCGTCGGGACCACCGTGCCGGGCGGAGCGACCTACCGGGAGGCGCACCTGGTGATGGAGATGCTGCACGATTCCGGCCTGGTGCGGTCGCTCGATATCGTCGAGCTCAATCCCTTCCTGGACGAGCGGGGGCGGACCGCGCGCACCGCCGTCGAGCTGATCGGCAGTCTGTTCGGCCAGAACATCATTGACCGGCCGACACCGAGCAACGCGATCGTGCCGAAGAGCCGCCGTTCACGCGGGCCATGACGCCGCGAGCTGGAGACGGTGGTCGGCGGCGTAACCCGCCAATACACCCGGATCGCCTTTCGCATCGGCGAGGGCGACATAGGTGTCGGGCCTGAGCAGATAGAGCGCGTCGCGGGCAAGGCCCGCGGCCTCATGTTCCCCATGCCATTCGAACACGTGCAGCGACAGGTTCTGCTCGGTGCAATAGGCTGCGAGGCCGGCGCTGGTGGAACCATAGACATGGACCTGCCAGCCCATGCTCGCAAGTGGGGCGAAATTGTCGATGCCGTCGATCGGTACCCATGGCAGGCGATCGCCGGCATGCACATGGCCGGCCGCGCCACGGCTGAGAGGACCGTTGCGATAGTTCAGCATGATCTGCGATACCGTGCGGAACATGAAATCGCGCACGGCCTCGAAATGGACGGCAAACGGCAGCAGGATCGGCGCGAGCCGTGTGCGCACGATGTCGGCGATGCGGCCTTCGGCCGTCGCAAAATTGAAGGCGCGGTCCGTGGTCGCGACCAGCCGGCGCGCGAATCCGATCCGCTCGGCCTCGTAGCTGTCGAGCAGGCTCTGGTCGGCGCGGCCAGCGGTGACGGCCGCCAGCTTCCAGGCGAGATTGATGGCGTCGCCGATGCCGGTGTTCATGCCTTGGCCGCCGGCCGGACTGTGGATGTGCGCGGCGTCACCGATCAGGAAAATGCGGCCTTTGCGGAAATGCTCCGTCACCCGGTGATGGACGCGATAGGTCGAGAACCAGTTGACCTTCGCAATCTTGACCTTGAGATTGTTGATCGCACGGGCACTGACGTCCTCGAAACGCAAGCTCTCGGCCCGGTCGGCCCGCTCGTCCCGGACCGTTCCGATCAGGCGGGCGCGCCCCTGTCCGGCCAATGGGAAGACGGCCAGAAAGTCGGCTTCTTCGAGATCGACATGAAGCTCACCGTTGGCGGCGGCTCCCGATGCCTCGACGTCGGCGACATAGAAGACCTGCCGGTAGGTGCCCCCGGGAAATCCAGTGCCGAGCCGCTCGCGGACGAATGACCTCGCGCCGTCACAGCCTGCGAGGTAGCCCGCCTCGCAATCCTGCTCGGCCCCATCGGAACCGCGCAGGCGCGCGACGATGCCAGTCGGCCTTTCCTCGAAACCGATCAGCTCGGTGCGCCGCTCCACGACGACGCCGAGCGCCTGCAATCGCTCGATCAGCAATCGCTCGTGCTCGTCCTGAGGAAAAATGTGCAGGAACGGATAGGGCGTCAGGCCGGCCCCGATGGTCTCGAAGGCGAGGCGCGCGGCGGCCTCGCCGCGGACCCAGAGGTTGACGGCCGGCACCCGATGTCCCTTCGCGAGGACGGCGTCGGTAAGATCGAGCTGGCGATAGAGTTCGAGCGTGCGCGCCTGCACCGCCAGCGCGCGCGACGTCGTTCCCGGTTCCGCGGTCTTGTCGACGATACGAACTTTACTGCCCAGCTTCGTCAGCCAAAGTGCCAGCACCAGTCCGGAAGGGCCCGCGCCGACGATCAGGACATCGGTTTGTGTCATCTGGCTCTCCTTCGGGCGGCAAACGCGGGAAACTCACGTCCGATCCAAACCTACCAGATCGGCGCTGGCAATCGTGATATCCATGTCCGGACGCCGCCGGCACCCGAAATGAAGAGGCCGCCCGATGAGGCGGCCCCGGCATGCTCAGTGTTCCCACCACCACCAATCGGCATGGGCCCGCCGCCAATCGGCATGACGCTGCTCGTTGCGGCCGATCAGGATGCCGAAGCGGATGCAGGCCTTTCGATCGCCCTTCTGACAAAGCTGGTGATAGCCGACCAGCTCCGCTTCCATGGCATCCTGGGCGTGAGCCACCGTCGGGACCATCGCGGCCATGCCGGAAATTCCTGCCGCCATCATCGCGGCTGCCATCAATGGCTTCAAGTTCATGTCATCTCCCGTTGGAATGCAGCCCCGGCGAAAGCTATGGAGCGGAACCTGAACACAATCTGAACTCGGGTTGTCGTGGGCCGCGCCGCGGATTATGGAAGCGAAGGCAGCCAACGGAGTATCAGAATGAGGAGACGTGCTGGCCCCGACAACGAGCTCGCCTTGACGTCGCGCCGTGGCTTCCTGCGCAAGGGGGCGATCGTCGGTGGCGTGGTGCTGACTTCCGGCCTCGCAGCGAACGATGCGCGTGCCGGCGAGGCTGACAATCTGCCGCCCAACGTTCCGGAGTGGATGAAGACGCCTGGCGATCCCATGGGCAGTCAGCCCTACGGCACGCCGTCGCCATTCGAGAAGAACGT
>NZ_JAFAVV010000077.1 GCF_019242285.1 Bradyrhizobium sp. | reverse complement strand
GCACGCTGGCCGTGATGGTGTCCTGCCCGAAGGAGACCTTCGCCGAGATCGAGGGCATGCTGAAGGTGTTCGGCAAGGTGTTCCATTGCGGCGAGAAGCCGGGCCTGGCGCAGAGCCTCAAGCTCGCCAACAACCTGCTTGCGGCCGCGGCGCTCGCGGTGACGTCCGAGGCGATGGCGATGGGCGTGAAGGCCGGGCTTGATCCGAAGATCATGCTCGACGTCATCAACGTCAGCAGCGGCCGCAACACCGCGACCATGGATAAGTTTCCCCGCGCGGTGCTGCCGGGCACGTTCGATTTCGGCTTCGCGACCGCGCTGTCCTACAAGGACGTGCGGCTCTGCATCGACGAGGCCGAGGCGTTGGGCGTGCCGATGGTGGTCGGCGCCGCGGTGCGCCAGATGCTCGCGGTGACCCAGGCGCTGCACGGCCCGCAATCCGACTTCACCTCGATCGCGAAGGTCTTGGAGAGCTGGGCGGGTGTGGAGATTCGGAGCATGAAATAGCGCGTCGGGTGGGCCAAAGCGCGCAAGCGCCGTGCCCACCATCTCTCGGCATGGTGGCTGGAACGGTGGGCACGCTGCGCTTAGTTAGCCCACCTACCGAGCTGCGACCCTCCCAAAGCGAGGAAGGGAGGTGGCGCCGCTCCCCGCACCACCTCCCTCCACGGCGCCGCGTGCATCCGCGCGCGCCCCCCAACCGTCAAATCCGCTTGAAGCCTCGCTCGGTCAGGGTCGTCTGCGAAACATCGACCCCGTACTGGCGTGCGGCTTGAGCCGCGCTGTTGCGCACCTCCGCAAGCTGCGCGGTGTTGCCCGAGCGCTCGGCGCCGAGCTTGGCGGCATACATGAACAGCACCTGGTAGGCGATCGATTCCGCCATCGCCTGCCGCTGGTCGTTCGGCAGGCCGCGCAGCGTCGGATTGTCGCGCACGATGCTCCGCATCTGGTCATGCGCGCCACGGACCTGCGCCGCGCTGGCGTCGCGCCCGCTGGCGGTCTCCCAGCACACCGTGAGCAGCATCGCGATGTCGTCGGCGAAGTTGAGCCGTGAATAGCCGTAGGCGCCCATCAGATTATCGAAGTCGCGCAGGATGGCGTCGTCCGCCATCAGCTTCTCCCATTGCGGGCGCGAGTCCGGATTGCCCTTGCTTGCGAGATCGATCATCGAGGCCCGGATCTTCTCCGTGAGCTGCGGGTTGGGCGTATAGCTCAGGGCGGCATCGCGCGGCGCCTGCGCGCGTTGTGCGGCCCCATTCTGCTGCCGCGCGGCGCGCTGGCGCAATGCGTTCTGGCTGAGCGTCAGGTTGCCCTGGCTCAAAGCGATCGCGCCGAGACCCTGACCGAAGCTGGCGGTGGCGTGGCCGCTCCATTGCGCGTGAGCCGAAGAGCTGCACAACAGAGCGAACGCTGCCAGGGCGAGGCCGAGATCTCGGCGCGACGACTTGAGCATCAAACGGTCCCTACGTGACGCCACGGTCAGGTGCGAGCGCGACGGGGCCAAGCTTCAATCCGGTTGCGGCCGTTTTGGGTCGATTCTCGGGCCACCGTCAGAGAGACCGTGAGTGTTGTCGGCGCGCAACAAGGGAAGGTCGGCCGCTACTTGGCTCTATTTTCACGATTATTTGGCGCCGACCGCCTTTTTGCGCCAGGCGAGGTGCACCGCGCAGGTGCAGCCGGCAGGATGCGAAGCAAGGTCGTTGGCATTGGCGGCGGAAGGCGGCGCGGATGGCGCTGCCTGCGTTACCGTGCGCGCGGTGGCCGACTGATCCTGGGCCGGGATGTAGTTCAGGATCGGCGCGAGCCAGCGTTCGGTCTCGGCGAAGGTCATGCCCTTGCGCGCGGCATAGTCCTCGACCTGGTCGCGTTCGATCTTGCCGACGCCGAAATAGTAGCTGTCGGCATGGCTGAAATAGAGTCCCGACACCGACGAGCCCGGCCACATCGCGAAGTTCTCCGTGAGCTTGACGCCGGCCTGGCGCTCCGCGTCAAGCAACTTGAACAACGTCGCCTTCTCGGTGTGGTCGGGCTGCGCGGGATAGCCGGGCGCCGGACGAATGCCCTGATATTTCTCCAGGATCAGCTCCTGGTTGGAGAGCCGCTCGTCCGCCGCATAGCCCCAGAGCTCGCGGCGCACCCGTGCATGCATGCGCTCGGCAAAGGCCTCGGCGAGGCGGTCGGCCAGCGCCTTGCACAGGATCGAGGAATAGTCGTCATTGGCGAGCTTGAAGCGGTCGGCGATGGCGTCCTCGCCGATGCCAGCGGTGACCACGAAGCCGCCGACATAGTCGGGAATGCCCGAAGTGGCGGGCGCGATGAAATCGGAGAGCGCCGCGTTGAAGCGGCCCTCGCGCTTCTCGAGCTGCTGACGCAGGGTGTGCAGGGTGGCGATCTGCTTCGCTCGCATGTCATCCGCGTAGACCGCGATGTCGTCGCCTGTCGCATTAGCCGGCCAGAAGCCGATCACGGCGCGCGCGGTAAACCATTTTTCCTTGACGATGCGCTCGAGCATCGCCCGCGCGTCGTCGTAGAGCGCGCGTGCGGCCTCGCCGACCTTGGCATCGTCCAGGATCGCGGGAAAACGCCCGGCGAGCTCCCAGGTCTGGAAGAACGGCGTCCAGTCGATATAGGGCACGAGCTCGGCGAGGTCGTAGGCGTCGAAGCTCCGCGTGCCGAGGAACGACGGCTTCGTCGGTGGCGTCTTGGCGAAATCGATCTTCACGGCGTTGGCGCGGGCATCGGTGAGCTTCAGCCGCTTCTTGTCGGCCTGGGCGCGGAAATGCGCGTCGGAAATCTTTGCGTATTCGGCGCGCACCTCGGCGGCATAGGCCGCGCGGCGGTCGGGCGACAGCAGCGAGGAGGCGACGCCGACGGCGCGGCTCGCGTCATTGACGTGCACCACGGGCCCGCGTCGATAGTTCGGATCGATCTTGACCGCGGTGTGCACGCGGCTCGTGGTGGCGCCGCCGATCAACAGCGGCACACCGAGACCCTCGCGCTCCATCTCGGAGGCGAGGAACGCCATCTCGTCGAGCGAGGGCGTGATCAGGCCGGAGAGGCCGACGATGTCGGCGCGCTCCGCCTTCGCGGCCTCGATGATCTTCGTCGCCGGCACCATCACGCCGAGGTCGATGACCTCGAAATTGTTGCACTGAAGCACGATGCCCACGATGTTCTTGCCGATGTCGTGGACGTCGCCCTTGACGGTGGCGAGCACGATCTTGCCGGCGGAATGGCTGACCTCGCCGGCTTCGCCGCTCGCGGCATTCTTCGCCTTCTCCTCCTCCATGAACGGCATCAGATAGGCGACCGCCTGCTTCATCACGCGCGCGGACTTCACCACCTGCGGCAGGAACATCTTGCCGCTGCCGAAGAGATCGCCGACCACGTTCATGCCGGCCATCAGCGGTCCTTCGATCACGTCGAGCGGGCGCGAGGAGGCCTGGCGCGCGGTTTCGGTGTCCTGCTCGATGAATTGGGTGATGCCGTGGACCAGCGCGTGCGACAGGCGTTTCTCCACCGGCCATTCGCGCCAGGCGAGATCGGCCTCCTTGGTCTGCTTCTCCTTGCCACGGAACTTTTCCGCGAGCGCCAACAGCCGCTCGCCGGCGGCAGGGTCGCGGTTGAGAACCACGTCCTCGCACACCTGGCGCAGCGCCGGATCGATGTCGTCATAGACGATCATCTGCCCGGCATTGACGATGCCCATGTCCATGCCGGCCTGGATGGCATGATAGAGGAACACCGAGTGCATCGCCTCGCGCACCGGCTCGTTGCCGCGGAACGAGAACGAGAGATTGGAGACGCCGCCGGAGACGTGGGCGCCGGGCAGGTTCGTCCTGATCCAGCGCGTGGCCTCGATGAAATCGACGCCGTAATTGTTGTGCTCCTCGATGCCGGTGGCGATGGCGAAGATGTTCGGATCGAAGATGATGTCCTCTGGTGGGAAATCGATTTCCTTCACCAGGAGGTCGTAGGCGCGTTTGCAGATCTCGGTCTTGCGCGCAAAGGTGTCGGCCTGGCCCTTCTCGTCGAACGCCATCACCACCACCGCGGCGCCGTGACGCTTGGCGATCATCGCCTCGTGCAGGAATTTCGCCTCGCCTTCCTTCATCGAGATCGAGTTGACGATCGGCTTGCCCTGGACGCATTTGAGGCCGGAGTCGATCACCGTGAATTTCGAGGAGTCGATCATCACGGGTACGCGGGCGATGTCGGGCTCGGCGGCGACGAGATTGAGGAAGGTCCGCATCGCGGCTTCCGAATCCAGCAGGCCCTCGTCCATGTTGACGTCGATCACCTGCGCGCCGTTGTTGACCTGGTCGCGGGCGACCTGGAGCGCCGCGGCATAGTCGCCCGCCGTGATCAATTTGCGGAAGCGCGCCGAGCCCGTGACATTGGTGCGCTCGCCGACATTGACGAAAGGGATTTGCGGGGTCAGCTCGAACGGTTCGAGCCCGGAGAGCCGCAGCCGCGGCTCGATCGCGGGCACGGCGCGCGGCCTGTGCGGCGCGACCGCGGCCGCGATGGCGGCGATATGATCCGGCGTTGTGCCGCAGCAGCCACCGACGACGTTGACGAGGCCGTCGCGCGCGAAGTCGCCGATCAGGCGAGCCATGTAGTCCGGGCTCTCGTCATATTGGCCGAATTCATTGGGCAGGCCGGCATTGGGATAGGCGCAGACCAGCGTGTCGGCGATGCGGCTGATGTCGGCGACATGGGCGCGAAGATCCTCGGCGCCGAGTGCGCAGTTGAAGCCTATCGTGACAGGCTTCGCATGTTTCACGGAGTTCCAGAAAGCCTCCGGGAGCTGGCCCGACAGCAGGCGGCCGGATTTGTCGGTGATGGTGCCCGAGATCATCACGGGCACGTCGATGCCGCGTTCCTCGCAGATCTCGCTGATCGCATAGAGCGCGGCCTTGGCGTTCAGCGTGTCGAAGATGGTCTCGACCAGAAGCAGGTCGGCGCCGCCGTCGAGCAGGCCTCTGGCCTGCTCGCCATAGGCCTGCCGAAGGTCGTCGAAGGTCACCGCGCGGTAGCCGGGATTGGCGACGTCGGGCGAGATCGAGGCGGTGCGGTTGGTGGGGCCGATGGCACCTGCGACGAAGCGCGGCTTGCCGTCCTCGGTCGCGACGCGTTCCGCGGCTTTGCGCGCCAGGACCGCGCCCTCGCGGTTCATTTCGTAGACGACGTCCGCAAGGTCGTAATCGGCCTGGGCGATCGAGGTCGAGGAGAAGGTGTTGGTGGCGACGATGTCAGCGCCGGCGCGCAGATAGGCGGCGTGGATGTCCTCGATTGCTTGTGGCTGGGTCAGGATCAGGAGATCGTTGTTGCCGCGGAGGTCGCGGTGGAAGTTCGCAAAGCGCGCGCCACGAAAGGCGGCCTCATCGAATTGCAGCGCCTGGATCATCGTGCCCATGGCGCCGTCGAGCACGAGGATGCGCGTCTGCGCGGCGGCCAGCAGGGCGGTACGCTTGGGAGAGACTTGCACCGAAGAGACTTGCACGGACATCAGGCGGCTTTCTGGGCGTCCCGGGGGCGAATGCCGAGCAGATGGCAGATCGCGAACACCAGGTCGGCGCGGTTCATGGTGTAGAAATGGAAGGTGTCGACGCCATGCTTGGCGAGCTTCTGCACCTGGCCGGCCGCTACCGTGGCAGCCACCAGCTTGCGGGTCTCGATGTCGTCGTCGAGCCCCTCGAACTTCTCGGCGAACCAGGCCGGCACGGTGGTGCCGGCACGGGTGACGAAGTTGCGCGCCTGCTTGAAATTGTGCATCGGCATGACGCCCGGCACGACCGGGATCTCGATGCCGCGGGCGCGGACCCGGTCGAGGTAACGGAAATAGAGGTCGTTGTCGAAGAAGACCTGGGTGATGGCGCGGCTCGCGCCGGCATCGACCTTGGCCTTCAGTGTATCGATGTCGGCATCGAAATCGCACGCTTCGGGATGCTTCTCTGGATAGGCCGATACCGACACCTCGATATCGGGATGGCGCTTCTTGATGCCGGCGACGAGCGCGGGCGAAGTCTGGTAGCCGTCGGGATGAGCAACGAACGGCGTGCCGATGCCGCTCGCGGGGTCGCCGCGCAGCGCGACGATGTGACGGACGCCGACCTCATGGTAGCGGTCGACGATCTCGTCGATCTCGCCGCCGGCGGCGCCGACGCAGGTCAGGTGCGCGGCCGGCAGCAGATCGGTCTCTTTGAGGATGCGGGCGATGGTGGCATGCGTGCGCTCCCGGGTCGAGCCGCCCGCGCCATAGGTGACGGAGACGAATTTGGGTGCCAGTGGCGCCAGCCGTTTGATGGTCTCCCACAGGTTCTTCTCCATTTCGGCCGTCTTGGGCGGGAAGAACTCGAACGAGATCGCCGGCGGCGCGTGGTATCCATTGGCTAGCGTCACCTCGGTCATGGCACCACGGTCTCCGGGCTGTCGGGAAAGGCATCGGGCTTGGTGCCCTACTAAGCGCTCAAGACGCTAAAATAGGGCAAACAGGCTCCGGCAAACAGCCCACTTATGATGGGAAATTGCCCAATTGATGTAGTATGGCGCCGACTCGTGGTCGATTTGTGCCAAGAGTGGGCAACATGGATCAACATAATCTCGTAAAAAGTCGATGGGCAGATGGATCAGCGTGTTAGCTCGCTATGATTTGTCCCACCGCAAAGCCGTTCCATTACGCATGCCCGGCTACCTCTGGCCGCCCATTGTCCGCCCCTTCGCGGGCACTAGGTTAAGTGCATGATCCCGCTCTCCGTCCTCGACCTCTCGGTGGTGACCACGGCAACCCGCCCCGCCGCGGCGCTGCGCAACAGCATCGATCTGGCGCGCCATGTCGATCAGCTCGGCTATGTCCGCTACTGGCTGGCCGAGCACCACAATCTCGCCTCGGTCGCGAGTCCCGCACCGGACGTGATGATCGGCCAGATCGCCGCGGCGACCAGCCATCTGCGCGTCGGTTCCGGCGGCGTGATGCTGCCCAACCACGCCCCGCTGGTGGTCGCCGAGCGCTTCAAGATGCTGGAGGCGCTGTTTCCCGGCCGCATCGATTTGGGCCTTGGCCGCGCGCCGGGCACCGATGGCGCCACTGCCTACGCTTTGCGCAGCCGGCTCGACCGTCGCGAGGGCGACGACTTCCTGGAACGGCTGCATGAACTGACGCTGTGGGAGACCCGGGATTTCCCGCCTGGCCACCCCTACAACAACGTGGTGGCGATGCCCGACGACACGCCGCTGCCCCCGATCTGGCTGCTCGGCTCCAGCGACTACAGTTCGGAACTCGCCGCCCAGGTCGGGATGGGCTTTGCGTTCGCGCACCATTTCGCGGCCCATGACGCGGTCGACGCCATGACGAACTACCGCATGCATTTCAAACCGTCCGGCTGGCGTACCACGCCGCACGCCATCCTCGCGGTTGCAGTGGTGACGGCCGAAACCGATGCCGAGGCTGAGCGGCTGGCGTCGTCGATGGACCTGAACCGGCTGCGGCGCGACCGCGGGCAATATTCGCCATTGCCGAGCCCGGAGGAGGCCATGGCCTATCCCTACACCGATGCCGAGCGGGCGTCGATCAAGCGCAACCGTTCGCGGCTGTTCGTGGGCAGCCCGGCGACCGTGCGCGAGAAACTGCAGCCGATGATCGCGGCGAGCGAAGCGGACGAGCTGATGATCATCACCGCAGTCTATGACCACGAGGCGCGCAAGAAGTCCTACAGCCTGCTCGCGGAAGCGTTCGGGCTCTCCGAGCGGAAGGCCGCCTAACCATCCATCTTCTCGCTGAAGGTCGCGCGGAAAGGGTGACCGGGATAGACGCCGACGATGCGGAATTCGCGCGAGAAGAACTTCAATTCCTCCAGCGCGAAGGCGAGCCCTTTGTCGTTGGGGTGGCCGTCCACATCGGCATAGAACTGGGTGGCGAAGAAATTGCCGTCGACCATGTAGCTTTCGAGCTTGGTCATGTTGACGCCGTTGGTGGCGAAGCCGCCCAGCGCCTTGTAGAGCGCGGCGGGGAGGTTGCGTACCCGGAATACAAAGGTGGTCACCAGCGGTCCCGAAGCCGCCTCGGCCCACTTCTCCTGCCGCGCCAGCACGACGAAGCGCGTGGTATTGTGCGCCTCGTCCTCGAC
Source organism: Bradyrhizobium sp. (assembly GCF_019242285.1). GTDB lineage: Bacteria > Pseudomonadota > Alphaproteobacteria > Rhizobiales > Xanthobacteraceae > Bradyrhizobium. Next base: position 6,807 of record NZ_JAFAVV010000077.1, on the reverse strand, counting down.
GTCCTCGGCGAGGATATCGAGGCCATAGATCTCGGCCGCAAGGCGGGAGGCGATCGCGGCCACGCTCTTGTCCCTGCGCGCGGCGATGTCGCGGGCGCTGCCGGCGGTATCGGCCGCGACGATCGGCCTGATGCCGAGCTTGCGGATGATGCGCCGGCACTGCCCGAGCGCATGGACGTGGCTCTCCACGCTCCTGATGTCGGCAAGCTCGGTGCCGCGCACCGCCATCAATTGGTGGCGGACTGGCAAGAACCATTCACCGACGATGAACAGGCCGGAGGCCGGCAACAAATGATGGATGTCGGCGACCCGGCCGGCGACCGAATTCTCGATCGGGATCATGCCGAGATCGGCCTCGCCGGAGGAGATCGCGCCGAGGGCGTCCTCGAAGGTCGCATGGGGCACGGCCTCGGCGGCGGGATAGGCCTCGGAGATGGCGATGTGGGAGTTGGCGCCCGGCTCGCCCTGGAAGGCGATTTTCACGATCTTGCTCATGGCGCGCCTTGTAGCAGGGGCCTAGGTTTTCGCCAGTGCCAGGATCCGCCGCGCGGTCTCGAGGTCGGCCGGGGTGTCGACGCCGCGCGGCACCGTATCCACGATGGTGATGTCGATCCGCATGCCGGCCTCGAGCGCCCGCAACTGCTCGAGATTCTCCTGGCGCTCGAGCGGCGAGCGCGGCAGGCTCACGAAGCGCTCCAGCGCCGCGCGGCGGTAGGCATAGACGCCGATATGGTGGTAGCGCGGCCCGTCGCCATGGGGCGCCGTGGCGCGGGTGAAATACAGCGCCCGCAGCCGCCGCTCTCCGATCGGCGAGCCGACCGCCTTCACCACGCTGGGCGCGGTGTCCTCCTCCACGGTGTGGATCGGGGCGGCAAGGGTGGCGATATCGACCGCGGGATCGTCGAGCGGTCCCAGCACGTCCCGCAGGTTCTGCAGCGAAATGGTCGGAAAGTCGCCTTGCAGGTTAATCACGATCTCGGCCGCTTGCCCCCCATCGAGCTTCTGCATGGCTTCGAAGATCCGGTCCGAGCCGGATGGATGGTCCGCGCTGGTCATCACGGCCTCGCCGCCATGCGCGGTCACGGCGGCGGCGATTTCCGCCGTATCGGTCGCGACCGCGACGCGGCCGATCCCTGCCTGCTGCGCCTGGCGCAGCACATGAACGATCATCGGCAGCCCGGCGATGTCCTTCAGCGGCTTGCCGGGCAGGCGGGTGGAGGCCATGCGGGCCGGAATGAGCACGAGGTTGCGGGTTGCGGTCATCGGGAATGAACGGGGGTTTGTCCAACGCGGGCCTGCTTATACGGGTTGCCAGAGCAGGGGCAAACCGATATCTCCTCAGCCGCTTGGGGGCGGCGCGGAAGCCCGATTCCCGAGCCACATAATTCGCGCCGCGGCCTCGCGGCTCTTGACGTCGACTTTTCGGCCCGGAGCCTGATCCACAATGGACTCCTTTGAACTTAACAAGATTATCGGTGCCGTTCTGGCCTCCTGCCTCGTTCTGCTGGTGACGAGTTTCACCGCCAACGCGCTGTTTGCTCCGAAGCTGCCGCAGAAGCCGGGCTTTGCGATCGAGGCGAAGGAAACGACCGAGGGTGGTGCCAAGGAGGCCGGGCCCGAGAAGGCCGAGCCGATCGAGAAGCTGTTGCAGACGGCCTCTGCCGAGAAGGGCCAGGCGGCCGCCAAGGTCTGCCAGACCTGCCACACCTTCGAGAAGGGCGGCGCCAACCGCGTCGGTCCCAATCTCTATGGCATCGTCGGCGACCACAAGGGCGAGGGCCGCGGCGGTTTCAACTTCTCGGCGGCGATGAAAGCCAAGGGTGGAACCTGGTCGATCGACGATCTGAATCAGTTCATTGCCAATCCGAAGGGTTTCGTTCCAGGCACGGCGATGGGTTTCGCCGGCATCCAGAAGGACAGCCAGCGTGCGGACGTTCTGGCCTATCTCAATTCGCTGTCGGACAGCCCGGCGCCGCTGCCGACGGCGGCAAAATAACTGTTTCGAGTTTTTCGTAATCATGGGGGGCGGCCAGGTCTCAACTTGGCCGTCCTTTTCGTTTCAAGTCTCGCGGGGTTGTTATCGTGACGTTTCGCCGCAGAGTGGCATGATAACATGAGGAAAAAGCAACCTGAACGGCCGAGTCCGCTGCCTTATAATAGGCGCTGAAGAGCGCATTACCTTCGAAGGGAAACCTCCTTTGGCATTCACCCGACGACAGCTTCTGCACACGGGCGCCATCGCCGCACTCTCCCCGCAATTCGGCCGACTGGCAGGCGTCCCTATGGTCACGCCAGCCAGCGCGCAAGCTGCAGCCCCCGACCTGCAATGGCATCATGCGCTGTCGTTGTTCGGCGACGTCAAGTATCCCGCCGACTTCAAGCGCTTCGACTACGTCAATCCGGACGCGCCGAAAGGCGGCACGGTGCGGCGCTACGACACCGGCTCTTTCGACAATTTCAACATCGTCGTGGCCGGGCTGAAGGGATCCATCGCCGAGGGTGTCGGCCTGGTTTTCGAGAACCTGACGGTCCGGTCTCAGGATGAGACCGTGACGGCCTACGGCCAACTCGCGGAAGCCGTCGCCTATCCAGAGGACCGCTCCTACGTGATCTATCGATTGCGGGCCGAGGCGCGCTGGCACGACGGCAAGCCGGTCTCGGCCGATGACGTGATTTTCTCGTTTGACGCGCTGAAGACCAACAGTCCGATGTACAGCGCCTACTATCGGCACATCGTCAAGTGCGAGCAGGTCGGCGACCGCGATGTCAAATTCACCTTCGACGCGCCCGGCAACCGCGAACTGCCGACGATCGCCGGCGAGGTCACCGTGCTGCCGAAACATTGGTGGGAAGGCACTGATGCCCAGGGCAGGAAGCGCGATATCAGCGCAACCTCGCTCGAAATTCCGTTGGGATCGGGGCCCTATCGCGTCAAGCAGTTCGAGGCCGGCCGCTCGCTGGTGCTCGAGCGGGTCAAGGATCACTGGGGCAAGGACCTGCCTTCCTATGTCGGCCAGAACAACTTCGACGAGATCCGCTATGATTACTTTCGCGACGACACGGTCGGCCGCGAAGCCTTCAAGGGAGATCAGGTCGACTGGTTCGCCGAGCGCAGCGCCAAGGAATGGGCAACGGCCTATGATTTTCCGGCGGTCCGGGACAAGCGGGTCATCAAGGACAAGTTCCAGATGCGAAGCGTCGGGCGAATGCAGGGGTTCGTCCTTAATTTGCGGCGGCCGATGTTCAGCGACGTGCGGCTGCGCAGGGCCTTCAACTACGCCTATGATTTCGAGGAGATGAACCGGCAGCTTTCCTTCGGCGAGTACACCAGGGACAACAGCTATTTCGACGGCATCCCCGATTTCATGGCGACCGGTCTGCCGCAAGGCCTGGAGCTCGAGATGCTGGAAGCGCTTCGCGACAAGGTGCCCCCCGAGGTCTTCACCACGCCATACCAGAATCCGGTCAACGGCAATGCGGAGAATGTACGCAACAATCTGCGGGAGGCGACGCGGCTCCTGAAGGAGGCCGGCTTCGACGTCAAGGACCGCAAGCTGCTCGATCCCAAGGGGCAGCCGGTCAGCATCGAGATTCTCGGCCGCGACCCGGCCGACGAGCGGATCGCGCTGTTCTACAAGCCCAATCTGGAGCGGCTCGGCGTCACCGTCAGCATCCGAATCGTCGACGATGCGCAATATCAGCAGCGGCTGCGCAATTTCGACTTCGATCTCACCACGACGGTGTGGGCGCAGTCGCTGTCGCCGGGCAATGAGCAGCGCGATTTCTTCGGCTCGGCGGCGGCGGATCGGCCGGGCAGCCAGAATCTTCCGGGGATCAAGAACCCCGCCGTCGATGCCCTGATCGACCACATCATCTTCGCCAAGGACCGCGCCGAGCTGGTTGCTGCCTGCAAGGCGATGGATCGGGTGCTGTTGTGGAATTTCTACGTGGTGCCGCAATTCACCTATGCCTTCGAGCGCGCCGCGCGCTGGGACCGCTTCGGTCATCCGGATCCGTTGCCGGCCTATGGCCAGTCCGGCTTCCCGACGGTGTGGTGGTGGGATGCCGAGAAGGCCGCCAAAACGGGTGGACGCTCTTGAGAAGGACCTCCAGCAGACCCCGCCTGTCGCGCCGAGGCGTGCTCGGTCTTGGTATTGTCGCGTTTGCCGCGCCATGGATTCGTTCAGCATACGCTGCCGCACCGGCCGAGGGCGGCACCGAGGCGCACGGCATGTCCGTGTTCGGCGACCTGAAATACCCCGCCGACTTCTCCCATTTCGACTACGTCAACGTCGACGCGCCGAAGGGTGGCCTGTTCTCGCTGATCCCCTCGGTCCGCGCCTTCAATCAGTCCTTCTACACCTTCAATTCGTTCAACGCCTACGTCCTGAAGGGCGAGGGTGCGCAGGGCATGGACATGACCTTCGCGTCGTTGATGGTGCGCGCGGGCGACGAGCCGGATGCGATGTACGGCCTCGCCGCGAAGTCGGTGCAGATCTCGGCCGACAAGCTGACCTATCGTTTCACCATGCGGCCGGAAGCGAAGTTTCACGACGGCTCGAAGCTGACGGCGCCGGACGCCGCCTTCTCGATCACGACCTTGAAGGAGAAGGGGCATCCGCTGATCATCGTGCAGATGCGGGACATGGTGAAGGCGGAGGCCGTCGACGACGCGACGCTCGTCGTCACCTTCGCGCCGAACCGCGCGCGCGACGTGCCGCTCTTCGTCGCGGGCCTGCCGATCTTCTCCAAGGCCTATTATGCGACGCGGTCGTTCGAGGAATCGACGCTGGACGCGCCGCTCGGATCGGGCCCGTACAAGGTCGGGAAATTCGAGGTCAACCGCTTCGTCGAGTTCGACCGCGTCAAGGATTGGTGGGCGGCTGATCTCGCAGTCAACCGCGGCAGCTACAATTTCGATACGGTGCGCTACGAATTCTATCGCGACCGCGACGTGGCCTTCGAGGGCTTCACCGGCAAGAACTACCTGTTCCGCGAGGAGTTCACCGCGCGGGTGTGGGCGACCCGCTACGATTTTCCGGCCATCAAGGATGGCCGCGTCAAGCGCGAGACCCTGCCTGACGAGACGCCTTCGGGCGGCCAAGGCTGGTTCATGAACACGCGGCGGGACAAGTTCAAGGATCCGCGCGTGCGCGAAGCGCTGGTCTACGCCTTCGACTTCGAATGGACCAACAAGAACGTCATGTACGGCGCCTATGCGCGCTCGGTGTCGACGTTCCAGAATTCGGACATGGTGGCGAGCGGTCCGCCCTCGCCGGAAGAGCTGAAACTGCTCGAGCCGTTCCGCGGCCAGGTGCCGGACGAGGTGTTCGGACCGCCCTTCGTGCCGCCGGTCTCGGACGGTTCCGGACAGGATCGCGCGCTGCTCCGCAAGGCCGCGCAGTTCTTGCAGGAGGCCGGTCTTCCGATCAAGGACGGCAAGCGGCTGTTGCCGAACGGCGAGGTGTTCGCCTTCGAGTTCCTGCTCGATGAGCCCTCGTTCCAGCCGCACCATGCGAGCCTCGTCAAGAATCTCGCGCTGCTCGGCATCGACGCCAGCATCCGCCTGGTCGACGCGGTGCAGTATCGCGCCCGGGTCGAGGATTTCGATTTCGACGTTACGGTTCAGCGCATCTCGATGTCGCCGACCCCCGGCGACAGCCTGCGCCCCTATTTCTCGTCGCAGGCCGCTGCCACCAAGGGGTCCTACAATCTCGCCGGCGTCGCCAATCCCGCGATCGACGCCCTGGTCGACCGGGCGATTGCCGCAGAGACCCGGACCGATCTGACCGTCGCATGTCGTGCACTGGACCGCGTGTTCCGTGCCGGGCGTTACTGGATACCGCAATGGTATCGCTCCACACACCCCATTGCCTATTGGGACGAATTCAGCCATCCGGACAAGCTACCGCGTTATGCCCAAGGTGTCGGCGCGCCTGAGAACTGGTGGTACGACGCCGCCAAGGCCGCCAAGCTGGAGCAGGCGAAGTAGTTCATGAGCGCCTATATCGCCCGCCGCATCCTCCTGATGATTCCGACCCTGCTCGGAATCCTCTTCGTCTCCTTCGTGGTCGTGCAGTTCGCGCCGGGGGGACCGGTGGAGCGCGTGATCGCCCAGCTCACGGGCGCCGACACCGGCGGCACCTCGCGCATCTCCGGCGGGCAGGGCGATTTCGGCGCGCGCGCGCCCGGCCAGCTCGGCGCCGGCGCCGCCAACTCGAAATATCGCGGCGCGCAGGGGCTCGATCCGGATTTCATCAAGAAATTGGAGAAACAGTTCGGCTTCGACAAGCCGGCGCCGGAGCGCTTCGCGCTGATGGTGTGGAATTTCGCCCGGTTCGATTTCGGTCGCAGCTATTTCCGCGACATCAGCGTGATCGACCTGATCAAGGAGAAGCTGCCGGTCTCGATCTCGCTCGGTCTCTGGATGACGATCCTGACCTACCTGATCTCGATTCCGCTCGGCGTGCGCAAGGCGGTGAAGGACGGCACGCGGTTCGACACCTGGACATCCGCGGTCATCATCATCGGCTTCGCGATTCCCGGCTTCCTGTTCGCGATCCTCCTGATCATCCTGTTCGCCGGCGGGTCGTTCCTCAACATTTTCCCCTTGCGCGGCCTGACCTCGGACGGATGGTCGCAATTCCCCTGGTACTGGAAGGTCATCGACTATTTTTGGCATCTCACGCTGCCGCTGATCTCGATGGCGCTGGGCGCATTTGCCACCATGACGTTGCTGACCAAGAACTCATTCCTCGACGAGATCCGCAAGCAATATGTCATGACCGCGCGCGCCAAGGGCTGCAG
>NZ_JAFAVV010000849.1 GCF_019242285.1 Bradyrhizobium sp. | reverse complement strand
TCAAGAACACGGAATATTCGTTTCTTGCGACCGTCCTCGCCGCGCGGGGATATCTGGTGGCGAGTGTCCAGCAGGATCTGCCCAGCGATCCGCCCTTGATGACCAAGATTGGCCTGCCCTATGTCGGCCGGCTCGCCGTCTACCAGCGTTGCGAGGCAAACATCCTGTTCGTGCTCGGCGAGTTGCAGAAGCGCGAGCCCAATGCGGACTATGATCATCTGACCCTCGTGGGCCATTCCAACGGGGGGGACGTCTCGATGTACCTCGCCATGCGGCACCCGGAACTCGTGTCAAGAGTGATCACCCTTGACAACCTTCGCGTGCCGTTCGTGATCAACGACCACATGAAGATCCTGTCGTTTCGCTCCAAGGACCCGCATTTCAAGACAGACCCCGGAGTCCTGCCAAGCCCCGACGACGCCAAGGCCAATGGTATCGACATCGTCAACACGGGTGCGCAGCACACCGACCTCAGCGACCGCGGCCCGGCTTCCGTCAAAGAGAAGATCCAGGCGACGCTCGACAAGTTTCTCGGCGACAGCTCTTCGGGCGATCTGTCGGCGGCGAACACGACGCAGCCGATGATCATGAATCCCGGCGACTATTGACGCGGGTCGGCCGTTGAGCCGACTGCAGCCGCGCGTGCCGAACCGCTGCGCGTCGGGCCCAGCTTATCGATGACGCGCTTTTGCCGGCCGCGCCACGTCTTGAGACAGATCAAGGCGCCCTGGGCGGCGGATGTGCCATGCATGCTGGGCGGGGTTGCGGGAGAACGCAGAGTTGCCAGGCGTCAGTGAGCTCAAGTCGGCGGGAGCGCCGTCCATCATCCGCGCTGTGGTTTGCGCGGCGCGAAGGCTGCTGCGGTCGATCGCGTCGCGGATCGACTTGCATCATTTCCCGAAGTCGTGTTGCGGCTGATCGATCCGATCCACCCTGATTTTGCCTATCGTTCCACCCAGGCATTCGAAAAAGGGCAAATCATGCCATGCCCGAGGGAGCACTGAATGCAGTCGCGTTTGATACCGGTGGGGATGGCGGCGGCTGCCGTCCTCTGGCTCTACGGCTCACCGGCAACGGGAGCCGATGCGAGCCACGGCGCTGATCTCGCCAAGCGCTGGTGCGCCTCCTGTCACCTCGTGGAAAGCACCCAGAAGCAGGCCGACGCGGATGTTCCGGCGTTTGCCGCAATCGCGGGCATATCCGACTTCACGCCGGCGAAGGTCGCTTTCTTTCTGCTCGATCCACATCCCAAGATGCCGAATTTCCCGCTGAGCCGGACCGAGGCCGCCGACCTCGCGGCCTACATCGGCTCGCTCCGGAAATAGAGGGGATCGCGACCTTCATGCGGGGGTGTATCGCGGGCGCAAAGTCTCGACCGCCGTTCTGGTTCGGAAGCAATCAGGGCCCGTCTTTCGTTGGCGGCTTGCCCGCGGAAAGCACCCTGCCGGTAATTTCCCTCATGTGCTCGCCGGCGTGGGTGAACTGGCTGCGCAGGAATTCTGACTGGATCTGCATGGCCTGCTGAATATCCGTCGCATGCACGAGCTTCCGCGCATGCTCGAAGGCCGCCTTCATGTTCTCCTCAGTGAAGATCAAGGCCTGCCTGGAAACCTCGGCCCCGGCACCCGGAAACGACGCCATCGATTTGGAGGCGGCATCGAAGAACATCCGGAACGCCCTCTCCGCCTGCTCGATGGTCTTTTCGGCCAAATCGCGTAGCTCGGCAGGTACTTCCAGTTTCGGTTCCGCCATGGCTGCTATCCTCCGTTCCCGGATGTCGGAGTAGCACATTTTCCGGTGCGCCGTCCCTTCTCCTCCAGTTCGCGGCAGGGTTCACAATTGCAGCGCCCGATCCCGGGCCGCCTGGAGCGAGACTTCGATCGACGTGACGTGGTCTTCGATAGCCCGCCTCAAGTCCGCGATCACTCTCGCCTCGACGGGCCCGAGCGGGCTCGCCAGCTAGCGGCTGGCGAACCGTCTCCGGTACTCCGATGGCGTGACCCCGAGTTGCCGCAGGAAGGCGCGGCGCATGCGCTCGTCATCGCCGAACCCGGCCCGCCTCGCCACCTCGATGACGCCCCCGACCTGCCGACTCTCGAGCAGGAGCCGCGCCGTCTCCACCCGCAGCGCTTCCACGCCGCTCGCCGGGGTCATGCCGGTACGGCTGACATAGGTGCGGGCAAAGGTGCGCGGCGTCATCCCAGCCTTGGCAGCAAGCGTCTCGATTCTGAGATCGCTTGCGATGTTCTCGATGATCCAGGCGTGCAGCGCGCTGAAGCGTCCCTCGGCGTCGGAAGCCTGCGCCGCGAGCACCGTCGAGAACTGGCTTTGACCGCCGGGGCGCTTGAGGAACACCACGAGACGCCGGGCGATGTCGAGCGCGACGGCATGACCGAAATCCTCCTCGACCATGGCAAGCGCCAGATCGATGCCGGCGCTCACGCCCGCAGACGACCAGACCCGCCCATCCTGCACGAAGATCGCGTCCGGCTCGACGCGAATGCCCGGAAAGGCTTCCTGCAATCTCGAGCAATAGCGCCAATGCGTGGCGGCGCGCTTGCCGTCCAGCGCGCCGGTCCACGCCAGCGCGAACGCACCGAGACAGACCGATGCGATTCGCCGCGCCTTGGGCTGGGTCTGCGCGATCCAGCTCGTCAGCGCAGCGTCCTGCCGCAACGCCCAGATCCCGGGGCCACCCGGGATGATCAAGGTATCCACTTCGTCCGGCCGGAGGCTCGATAACGGCATCGTGTCGATCGCGATTCCGACGTCGGTCGGCACGAGCCCGCCCGACGTCGAGAGATAGGATAGCGCATAGCTCGTCGTGAGCGCTTCGATCTCGCTCAGTTCGGCGAACACCTGCGCGGGGCCGGAAATGTCCAGCAGTGTGACGCCTGGGAAGGCAACCATCGCTACCCGCCTGACGGGTGAGGTCGGTGCGGCACCAGCCTCGCGTGATTTGGCGTCTTTCGAGGGCATATTGTCCTTTAAGCCAGCTGATGGCCGGCTGTATAGCTCCGCATTGTACACTGGAGTACCGCCATGCCCCGCACTTTTGGCCGCCAGCAGCAAGCCCTCGCGTCGCCCTGGTCCGACTACACGGTGCTCAATTTTCCGGACGCTTCCAGCGTGGGTGAGTCCGAGCGCGAACCGCTGATGGACGCGATGAACGCCATCATCGCGGCGAACTGGAACGCCCGCGAGCCGCATTGGACCGCGGCGTCCTCGCCGTTTGACAGTCAATACAGCCTCATCGCCGTCTATGACGGCGCCGAGCTGGTGGCCTTTTCGGTCTATCGCATGCTGCGAATCGGAGGCCGTGCCGCGGTCTACCGCAGTGGAACCGAGGTGCTTCCGGCGCATCAGGGGCGCGGCCTCTACAGCTTCTTCACGTCGCAGGTGCTGAGACACGCGCGCGAGACCGAGCCGGCCGATGCAAGCATTTTCTACGGTTGGCGAACCCGCAATCCCATCGTCTGGGCGGCGAACGCCAAGATCTGCAAGAAGGTCGCGCCGTCGCTGTTCGGCAACACCCAGGACGCCACGCTGCAGGCGGCCGGTGTCGAGATGTGCGCCAAGCTCTGTCCCGGCAAGTGCCTCGAAATCCCAAGCATGATCATGCGCGGCGCCTATGGTCACATCAGGCATCGCCGGCAGGCCTATCGCGGCGCGGCATTGCTGGTCGACGCGGCGATGTCGCGCATCATCCCGAATTCGGCAGACGCGCTGTTTTCGGTCGGCTACATGAGGGCGTGATGCCGAGACCGAGGCGCATCGAACCAGGAACATGACGGCGCTGGCGAAGTGCCCGGTCATTCAGAGAAGAGGATGGTGTTGGAGCCGATTTGCGATGGCGGCCCGTTCGCCTACCGCGGTTCAGCGCGAGCTTTGACTCGAGAAGTCAGGACAACGGGTACTCGGATTGCGGATCGGTGGCCAGACGTTCGACCAATTCGATGATTTCGAAACGTTCCCTGGGAGCCAGCCTGATGAAGGCCTTCAGCAAGCGCAGGCTTTCGACGGTTTCGCTCGATGGAGCTCCGAGCCTGTTGTGCAGCTCCGCGGTGAACGTGGGATTCTTCATCTCACACCTTTGATGGGAAACGGAAATGGCATTTCTTGGCAAACGCGAAGGCCTCGTTCGGAAGGTGGACACCGCAGCGATTGAGGTGAACGGCTCGGCCTGACGACGGCGACCCTGATACTGCGAATGGCGCGGCTCGAGATCGACCGGGCGGAACGCGATGAAGTTGAAAGTATGCCAAGGAACAACCCACCCAGCAAGCCAAACTGACTGGCCATCATTCGACCGGCGTCGACTTTTCCGAGGTCATCGACGGTCGCGGTATTCAATTTTAGAGCTTCTGAAAATATCCGCTGTCCAACTTGCAGCTTGCATCGGGACGAGGTGCGGCCTTGGGAACCCGGAGGGCCGTGGATTGAGCCCCGGATTTCGGGTCTGCCCGTGGTGACCGCGGTAGAAACGCAAGTCCGCTGGCGGGATTTGAGCGGCATGGCGCTTTGCGAGCTTGTATGGGGTTGAATGGGTTGGTCGCTGAGGTGGTCTGCTGAGTTCTTGATCAGGCTCCATCCGCACGTCCGATCCGCGATCCCCGGGGGAGACGTGGGGCCGTTAACCTTAGGGGTTCCGCTCCGCACCCTCGCCATCCCGCAAGGAGTGCAATGCGAACCTATTACTTCGACGTGAAGGATGGCGCTCCGACCCGGGACAGACAGGGGCTTGAGTTTCCGACGAGCAGCGGTGCAATCGAGCACAGCAAGGAACTCGCGCGGCGAATTCGCCGCGAGCCACGAATCAGAAATCATCCTCTTTCCATCGTGGTCGTTGACGAGTCGGGAGCCGAAATCCATCGCGAGCCGGTGCATCCCGCTCCGACGGATGGTGTTTCCTGAGCCGTGCCGAGCTTCCGGCGTGGAAGCACCGAATGAGCTGCGCAAGAAGTCCCAATCCTTGCTCTGCAAAGTTCTGCATGACCCAGTTCCAACCGCGCGCACGCGTGACCTCAGTCGAGCTGCGATGGACGACGTCAGGGTCGCACAACAGCAGCATGACTTCCTCACGATATCGTTACCTCCTGGTATTGGTCGCGGATGCCCGCATATCGTTCGAGACGACAGCCAGGAATGCGCCACGGGCGAGGAGCCCGCGTCGCGCTATTTCGCGGCTCCGTCCTTCGCCAACGTTGCGATGGCTTCCTGCACCGTCGTCATGAACTGGGCCGGGAAGATGATCGTCGAGTTCTTCTCGGTGGAGATCTCGGCCATCGTCTGCAGCGTGCGGAGCTGGAGCGCCACGGGATGCTGTGAAATGATGTCGGCAGCTTCGCCGAGCCGCACCGCCGCCTGATACTCGCCCTCGGCAGCCACGATCTTGGCGCGACGCTCGCGTTCCGCCTCGGCCTCGCGCGCCATTGCGCGCTGCATGTTGTCCGGCAGCACGATGTCCTTGATCTCGACCGCGGTCACCTGCGTGCCCCAGGGTTCGGTGTGCAGGTCGATGACGTTCTTGATCTGGTCGTTGATGCTCGAAGTGTCCGACAACAATTGATCGAGGCTGAAGCGGCCGACCACATTACGTACCGTGGTCTGGCTGATCTGGTTGATCGCGTTGTAGACATTCTCGATCGCAATCACCGCCTTTTCCGGATCGGTGACGTGATAGTAGGCGACGGCCGCGATATCGATCGAGACGTTGTCGCGTGTGATGATCTTCTGCGAGGGAATCTGCATCGTGACGGTACGCAGGGACACCCGCACCATCTGCTGCACCGGAAAGAAGATCAGCGTCAGCCCGGGCCCGCGTACGCCCGCGAAGCGGCCAAGCAGAAACACGACGCCGCGCTCGTACTGCCTCAGGATGCGCAGCGAAGCGACGACATAGACCAGGATCAGAATGACGAGAATGGTAACCATGCCCCGCTCTCCATGCGCCCGGCTCATCCGGTGCCTTGCATTATAGACGAGCGGGTGTGTCGTCGGCGCAACAGCCGGCGCATCTCTTTGGATGCCATATTCATGGGCCGCGCGGCCGCAGACTGCACTTCAAGTGCGAGGCGCGCCGAGCGCCTTGACGACGACTGCCAGAATTTACGCACGACGCCGGCAAATCCTTCTGGCCGCTCCCACGGGAAAAACGGCTTCGCGCCGTCGAATTCGATGACGTCGCACGCACCGGGAATCGCACCCTGCAACCAATACGCCCACTTCAGCGGGAAGAAGTCGTCGGCAGTTCCCCAGACGATCAGAGTCGGCGCCTGCAACTGGCGAAGCAACGGCGCGACCGCGACCGTCTGTCTGTTGTCGAAGTCGGCGATGAAGCGCTCGAGATTTCGCGTCGACGCCTCCGTTTCGGCCAAGCACGATCC
>NZ_JAFAVV010000515.1 GCF_019242285.1 Bradyrhizobium sp. | reverse complement strand
GCGCGGCGACGTGCTGCCCACGGGGCGCAACCTGTACGCGATCGATCCGCGCGCGGTGCCGACGCGCTCGGCGCATGCGCAGGGCATCAAGCTCGCCGAGGAACTGTTGCGCCGCCATCTGCAGGAACACGGCGACTGGCCGAAGGGCCTCATCGTCGACCTCTGGGGCTCGGCGACGATGCGCACCGGCGGCGAGGAGTTTGCCATGGCGCTGCATCTTGCCGGCGTCGCGCCGCGCTGGGACCAGGTCTCCGGCCGCCTCACCGGCTTCGAGATCATCGCAGCCGCCGAACTCGGCCGCCCGCGGATCGACGTGACCTTGCGCATCTCCGGGCTGTTCCGCGACGTCTTCGCGCCGCTCGCGCAATTGTTCGATGCGGCTGCGGAAGCGCTGTCGCAACGTGAATGGGAAGGCGCGGAAAATCCGTTCATCGCGCGGGCGCCGCGCGTCTTCGGGCCGCGACCCGGCCATTATGGCGTCGGCGGCATCGCTTCCCGCGACGCGTTCGCGCGCGCTGCGCGTGATGAAGCGGGCGAGGCCTGGCTTGCGGCGTCGTCCTGGTCGTTCACGGCCCACGGCACGGCGACGCCGGACCGCGCCGGCATCGAGGCGCGACTGGCCCGCGCCGACGCTTTCGTCCATGTGCAGGACCTGCCCGAGACCGATCTCTTGCTTGCCGCGGACTATCCGGCCCACGAAGCCGGCGTGGCGGCTGCCGCCGCAAAGCTCGGCTCCAGGCCCGCGCTCTATCATCTCGATGCGACCCGGCCGGAGATGCCGCGCGCGCGGACGCTGACGGAGGAGATCGTCCGCGTGGTGCGTGCGCGCGCCGCCAATCCGGATTGGATCGCCGGCATGATGCGGCACGGCTTCCGCGGCGCCGCCGAGATCGCGGCGACGCTGGAGCACATGGCGGCATTCGCGCACCTGGCCGACGTCGTGCCGTCGCATCTGTTCGACCTCTATTACGAGGCGACCCTCGGCAACGAGGATGTTTGCCGGTTCCTCGCGCGGGAGAATCCGCAGGCGTTCGCCGCGATCGAGGATTGCTTCGCCCGGCTGCACGCGGCATCGCTGTGGCTGACGCGGCGCAATTCCATCGCGGCGTCGTTGCGGCGGGCGTCATGAGTAAATTCGCCATCAAAGGCTGGTGTCCGAGCGCGCTGCGGCCGATGCCGTCGGGCGACGGGCTCGTGGTCCGGATCAGGCCGCGCTGCGGCCGGCTGTCCGCGGCGCAGGCGGCCGGTATCGCCGGTCTGTCGCAACGCTGCGGCAACGGCGTCCTCGACCTGACCGGCCGCGCCAATCTGCAAATCCGCGGCGTCTCGGAAGCGAGCCATCGGCCGCTGGTCGAAGGGCTCGACCAGCTCGGGCTGGTCGATGCCGCGCTGCAATCGGAAGCCCAGCGCAACATCCTGGTCGCGCCATTCTGGACGCAACGCGATGATACGCCGTCGTTCGCGGGGGAACTCGAACAGGCGCTCGCGGCGCATCCGATCGGGCTGCCGGAGAAATTCGGCTTCGCGGTCGATTGCGGCGAGCATCGCGCGCTGGCGCAGGCGCCGGCCGATATCCGGATCGAGCGCGGACACGATGGCGGCGTGATCCTGCGTGCGGACGGCGCCTCGCGCGGCCGAAGGCTGTCGCGAAGCAGCCTCGTTCCGGGCGCGCTCGCGCTCGCCGAATGGTTCATCGCCTCCGGCGGCGCGGACCATGGAAGAGGCCGCATGGCTGCGCATGTCGCGAGTGGTGCGAGGCTTCCCGACATGCTGGCCGGAGAGACGCAGCCGGCCGGCGCACTCGCCCGGCCGGCGCCCGGACCTTGCGTCAATGGCGTGCTCGTCGGCTTTGCCTTCGGTCAGCTACAGGCGGAGACGCTGGCCTATCTTTCGAGCCTTGCGCCGGGCCTGCGTCTGACGCCGTGGCGCATGCTGCTGGTCGAAGGCCTGCAGGAAGCGCCCGAGTGCGAGGGCCTCGTGACGCAGCCGGACGATCCGCTGTTGCGGGTGGTCGCCTGCACCGGCGCGCCGATTTGCCCGCAGGCATTCGCGGAAACGCGCCGATTCGCGGCGGCGCTTGCGCCGCATGTCCCGGCGAACGCGCGTCTTCATGTCTCCGGCTGCGCCAAGGGTTGTGCTCATCCGGCGACGGCTGCGGTCACGCTGGTGGGAAGCGCTGATGGTTTCGATCTCGTTCGGCACGGCAGCGCGCGCGACGTGCCGATGATGCGCGGGATCGATCCCGAGGACATCCTCGCCGATCCCTCTGTGTGGCTCGGAGCGCGCTGATGCCGCACGCCTACGAGACCGATGGCGCGGCGATCTACCGGCAATCCTTTGCGACCATTCGGCGCGAGGCCGATCTGGCACGCTTCACTGCCGAGGAGGAGCCGGTCGTGGTGCGCATGATCCATGCCGCCGGCATGGTCGGGCTCGAAGCGCACATCCGCTTCACGCCGGGCATGGCGGTCGCGGCGCGCGCCGCGCTGCGCGACGGCGCGCCGATCCTGTGCGACGCCCGCATGGTCTCGGAAGGAATTACCCGTGTACGCCTGCCCGCGCGCAACGAAATCATCTGCACGCTCGGCGATGCCGCAGTGCCGGCGCTTGCCGAATCCATGCACAACA
>NZ_JAFAVV010000663.1 GCF_019242285.1 Bradyrhizobium sp. | reverse complement strand
GGGGAAAGCGGAGGGCCCTGTTTCGCCTGGGTGACCGCGGCGTCGAACGCCTCCCGACCGGTCGGGAGGCGTGCCGGCCGGCTGGCGCTGCGGTGGCGGGCCGTCGGGAATCGCACGGAAAGTCACGGTCATTGTCGATGCTCCCTCACCGCATGCAGGCTGCGAACGGCGAGTGCTGCCACCCGCGCATGGACGCGTCAGGATAATTCATAATCCTGTATACAGATGCGCGCAGTGCGCCTCCGCATGCCCGTTTCGCTACGCCTACTTCATGACCAAAGCATGTTGCGGCCGATGCGCGCCGCGCCGCGTCCCGGCATCACTTCGACTGCGCCGAATCGGTCCGCCGATCGATCTTCGTTATTTCCTTTTCGCGGCGAGCAGCAGAAAGGCGGCGAGCAGGACCCAGAAGGCGTAACCGCCGATGAACGGGAAATCCACAAAGAGATCGGCGATAGCAAGAATTGCAAGGGCGAGAGCGGCGATGAAATGAAAGTCCATCTACATGTCCTGTTCTTGACGCACCGCTCACGTGCAGCACACAACCGCTGGTGAACCCATGCCGGGGCTGATTCGGTAGGCGCGGGACCATATCGTCGAAAAGCGCGCGCGTGTGTTGCAAGGATTCCTCACACGCCGGCCACCTGCCGGACGCACCAAGGTCCGCCCTTGCGGCTTTGGATTGACGCTGCCGCATCGCTCACGGCAAATTCGGCCCGTCGCCGCGCCGCAGCGGCGCCGACGGGCAGGCTCCAGCATCGGGGAGAGACGAGATGGCGATCGAGGTCGAATGGGCTCGCATGACGGCGCCCGAGCTCAAGCGGCTGGCCGCGGAAAGGGATGCACTCGCGATCCTGCCGGTCGGCTCGCTCGAGCAGCACGGGCCGCATCTGCCCGTCATCACCGACACGGCGAGCGCCGGCGCGGCCGCAATCCGCGCCGCGCGTCTCGTGGCGGAGGACCCGAGGGCGCCGGTTCCGGTCGCGGTGCTGCCCGGGCTGTGGCTCGGCATGAGCGAGCATCATTTGCCGTTCGGCGGCACCATCACCGTCGATTACCGTGCCTATTTCGGCATCCTCGAAGGCGTCGTCCGCTCGCTGAAGTCGCTCGGCTTCGCGCGGCTCCTGATCGTCAACGGCCATGGCGGCAATGTCGATCCGCTGGCGGTCGCGGTGCGCGAGCTCGCCGTCGCCCACGACCTGCCGATCGTCGCCACCACGCCCTGGTTTCTCAACGCAGGCGAGATCGCCGCGATCTTCGAGTCCGACACCATGCCGCGGCATGCCTGTGAGGGCGAGACCTCGGTGATGATGGCGATCGCTCCCGATATCGTGCGGACCGGGAAGCTCGACGAGGCGATGCAGCAGGCGCCCGCGCCGGTGCATGCCCCACCCGGCTTCTCGCGCTTCTATTCCTTCGCGGAGCGCGCGCCGGTGACGGGCACCTGGGGCGATCCCCGTTCCGCGACGGCCGAGAAAGGCGAACGCTTCCTCGCCGTGCAGGCCAGCGCGCTGGCCGACGCCATCCGCGACAAGACGCTCTGGACCCGCCCCGACCCGGTCTGGCGCGCCGGCCGCGGCCAGGGCACCGCGAGCGGACGGGTGGAGTGAGGCGAAGCCCTCAGATCGGGGGCACCCATCAAGAAGCCCCCGATTCAAGCCCTGCCCTTCACTGGCCTCGCGTCTGTTTCCATCTCAGGAATTGTTCGATCGAGCTCTGCTGAGGCCGTGCGGGCGCGGGAGCGGCTGCGGGCCGGACGACGGCGGGTTTGGGCTGAGGCGCCACGGGCTGCTCCACCGCGACCGGCTGGGTGCCGTTGTTCGCTTCGGGGCTGCCGTGGTGATCGAGCCATGCCTGCGCCGCTTCGAAGCGTTTCCAGCCCGGCAGCGTGGCTGCGAGATTGACCTCGTGCCACTTGACGTGGCGTGGCGGCTTCTGGAATTCGGCAATCTTGGGAAAGAAGGCGTCGACGAACCGCTGCACCCGCGAGTAGCGGTCGAGATTGGTCTTCGGCCAGTTGAACGCGATCAGGACCGCGCTGACCGCAACCGTGGTTACGGAGTCGCCATCAGCAACGAGCTCAGGGTAGTCATCGTGCGTGAGCGTCGTCGGCAGGTAGTCGTCCTGGAGCTGCCTCGGATAGGGGATCGGAACGAGATGCAGGCCGTCCTCACGGGTGACCTTGGTCATCGATCGAACCGGCTTGCCCGCGATCAGCGCGGTCGCGGCGATTTCGCCGCTCCTGACCTTCTCGATGGCTTCGGGCTGGGACATGCTGACTTCCTGGACCTTGATTCCCAATGAATTGAACAGGTCCCGCATCGAGTAGCTCGTCCCGCTGCCCTTGGCGTCGAGATTGACCTTCAGGTCTCTCAACTGCTCGATCGAGGTGATATCGGGCCTGGCGACGAGATGGACCTCCTCGTTGAACAGCTTGGCGATGTAGACGATCTTGTCGTCGAACTGGCCCAGCCGCTCGTTCGAGCGGCGAAAGTTGTTGAGGATGTTGGTCTGCGTCAGGCCGATGTCGACGCCCCGCACATAGCGCACGTCGCGGATGTTGCGCGGGCCGCCGATGCCGGCGATCGGCAGGATGCGCAAATTGTCGCCGTCGTTGAGGACGTCGGCGAGATCATAGGCCATCTGCAGATAGGTATCGTCCGAGTTCGGACTGCCGGAGATGAGGCCGATCGTATTCTGGTTGGGCTGCTCGTTCTTGTAGATGCCGACGCCGACGAGGTAATCGCCCATGCGCTCGATCCAGGCCGACTTTTCCTCAACCATGTTGGTCTTCGGATTGAGAAAGCGGTAATCGCTCCAGCCGTGATAGGGCGGCGTGGTCGCGATCCTGACAAACTCCTGCGTCGTGAACTTGCCGTCCTGATCCTTCATGTCGTACAGGTTCTTGCCGCGGATCGCCGGAATAGGGCCGCAGGCGACCAGCTGTGTCCCGTCAATCTTGTGAACGTAGGGAAACAGGTCGCGATCGACGAATCCGGGCGCATTGTTGTTGAGGGCGCGGAACGTCGCCTCCGGTCCGTCCTTCTTGAATTTCTCCTGAACCCGCTTGACCATTGCGACGGCCTCGTCGCGGGTGCCGAATTCGCCGGCTTGCAGATGGGTCGCGGAGATGATTGTCAGCAACACTCCCAGGATCAGGGCATGGCAACAGACGGCGGCCGCACGCACGCGCATTATTTTCTCCCAGTATTTCTGTACCAGTATCGTTATTAGTAGAACTAACCGATCCGGATAGGCGGCGAACAAGACCACATGATGTCCTGCCGTAGCGACTTGTATCGATCTACGAGCGCCAATTTACACGCCGTACTGACGATGGTATGACGATTACAATCTCTAGTGCTTAATTTCCGAAGCCGCCTGCCACATCACTGCAACGTCTTTCACGACCCGGAAACTTCGCGATGTCCGGATGCTGGTAACCCGCTCCGATGATACTTGTTGCCGGTATTCTTCCCGCGTCCGCGTTTCCGCACGCTCGGCGAGTTGAAGCAGTGCAGAGAACATGCAGGGTGGCGCGGGACGACGCCGCGAACCCGGACACGCGCAGCCGTCCCTGCGGCGCGAGCACGGCGCGGACGAGACCGGAGGCGACAGGGGATGACCAGGTGCCGGTCACTGCAATTGCCGGAGCGGATTGAGCGGGGCGAGCGGGATCAACTCGAAGGTCATCAGATGAGCCTGCCCCAACGGCAGTTTTTCGAGCATGTCACGTGCCGCCGCGGTGTCCGTGACGTTCAGGATGAACGCCACTCCGGCGCGGCCTTGCAGCGAGTACCATTGATCGATCTTGCCATCCAGATAGAGCTTCACCGTCTCCCGCACCTCGGTCGGCAGGATCGCGCGGGCAGCGGCGGGGTCGGCGCCGGCATTGATGGTGCCGATGGCGAGAATGCGCGTCGTCGGGGTGGGCGGTGTCGCCGACTGGGCGTGGGCGGT
>NZ_JAFAVV010000539.1 GCF_019242285.1 Bradyrhizobium sp. | reverse complement strand
TGGCGCTGACGACAACTTCATGAAACGAAGCGCCTTTGGAAAAGCCACTGGCGTTGAAGTGAGCCTTCGATGTGATCGCCATCGCAGCGGCGCCTGTGCCGGCACCGCGGCAGCCGGAAATGGTGAATAGCGATGACCGATTGTGCGGGTTGATGGTCCGCGTAACCAGTGCGTGGTCTTCGACCACCAGGTTGTTTATCAGTTTCGGCAGGAATACCGTCGAGGCATAGCCATCCGACAAGACGATTTGCCGGGCTCCCCGGCGTATTTCCTGTCGTGCATGCAAGGGCAGAAGACCGAACACATCCGACATTTTTGGTATGCTGACCACGCCGCCGAGGAGTACGACGTTCGAGGATGAAACCAGATCCCAATCGTCGATGTCACGGATGCACTTCAGGACGATCAAAGTCTCCATTCCATAAAGCTGCTTGATTATCTCGCTGATGCGAGCGAAGGCGAACACCGTCGAGAAACTAACGCGGAACTCCGAGTCTTTGAGGTCGTTCGTCTGCTGGCCTCCAAAGAGAATGAACCATGGCTTTCCTGGCGAGGGAACGGTCCAGAAATCCACAACCGGCCCGAACTCGCGGATGTTTCCTGCGCGCTGAAGCCGTAGCTCCAGCCGCGAGACTCCAAACAACACGGCATAACCGGCGGCAGCGAGATTGACGGCGAAGCCGATGACAACCGCTGTCAGAGCCTGCCTGATACCGTCCTGCATCCCGGCTGCATGTTGCTGATCGTAGAGAAGCCAGACGGCGGCGAAGCAGGCCGCCAGAAGGAATGCGAATCCAGCTGAAAATAGTGTCCGCAATTGCTAATCCTTGGACGATTTAAATGTTCAAAGCACGATGTTCTATCAAATCGATAAGGTCGTTTCTGTCAACCGGATGGCGTGACGAGCAGCGCAAGCGATCGAAAGCCGAGCTAGTTGCGTTCGGCGATATGTTTTTGAAGCAACTGCACGATTTTCACCTGCTCCGCTTTCGCTGCGGCGGTGCCCGAGCCGCCGCGCCCGGTGTTTGCGAGCGCCAGCATCATCGGAGTTGAGCCGCTCTTGTTTCTGCCCAAGGGGTTGGCGCCGCCCTCGAGCAGGGCCGCGACCGCCGACGCGCACCGCGTGCGCACGGCGCGATGCAGCGGAGCGACGCCGCTTCCGTCCATTGCGTTCGGATCGGCGCCCGCCGCGATCAGCCATGTCACGATGGCGGCCTGTGCGGCCGGATTCCACCCGCGTGACCCCGGCAGCCCGTCGGCGGCATAATGCAGCGGCTCCGCGCCACGACGGTTCCGCGCCCGGATGTCGGCGCCGAGGCCGACGAGTTTTTGCGCGACGTCTCGCCGATAGGCCGCAGCCGCAAGATGGAGCGCGGTGTCGCCGCCATAAGCATAGTGGGCGATCTCATCGATGTAGTGATCGCTTGCGCTCTTGCGACTGGCACCTCGCGCGAGCGTGGCCCGTGCGAGCGCCGGCGTTGTCCCGAGCATGCCGAGCGCCAGCGCCTGGTCGCCGGCGGCAATCGCCCCTATCAGAGCCACGAGAGCAGTGTCAGTCATCGCGATGGACCCGGGAGGAGCAGGCACGCCAGCTTACGTCGGACCCTAACGGAGTCATCAGCCGCAAGCAAAGCCGTTTCGGCGACCGTTCACACTCCCTCGAACAGTGGCCGCTCCCGCCTGATCAGCTCGACCAGGAAATCGCTGACGACGCGGATGCGCGGGCTCACCTGCCTCTCGCTTCGGGTCACGAGCCACAGCTCGCGGATCAGCGGCGCCTTCGGCAATTGCACCTCGACCAGGCTCGGATCGCCGGCCGCCAGGAAGTGCGGCAGCATCGCGATGCCGAAGCCGGCACGCGCCGCCACGATCTGACCGGTCTGGTTATTGCAGCGAAGCGCCAGCGACGGGTTGCCGAACTGACGCGCCAGCCACAATGCCTCCGCGAATTCGGCGCCCGCCTCGTCGAAGCCGACGAAGCGGGGGACGGCGCCGTTCTTGAGTCGGTCGCGCCAGGCAGGCGTCGCATAGAAACGATAGGCAAGATTGGCGACGCGGCGGGCGAGGAGCTCGCCGTGCTCAGGCCGGCCGAAGCGCAGTGCGATGTCGGACTGGTAGCGCTTGAGGCTGAGCGGACGGCGCTCGGCCATGATCTCCAGGTCGAGCTGTGGATGCTCCCGATGGAACAAGCCGAGTCGCGGAATGAGAAACGTCTCCGCGAAGCTCGGCGTGGCGGTGATCCGCACGAGGCCCGTCAGCGTTTGCTCGGGTTCGAGTCGGGACAGCGCCGTCGCCGCGCTCTCCATGCCGTCGGCGGCTTCCAGCGCTTTGTGGCCGGCGGCGGTGAGCTCGTAGCCGCCCGGCTGGCGCTTGAACAGCTTGATCCGCAGGGTCTGCTCCAACGCGGCGATCCTGCGCGCGACGGTGGCGTGGTTGACCTGCAATGCGCGCGCCGTGGCCGACAGGCTGCCGTGACGCGCCAGCGCCGCGAAGAACCGGACGTCCTCCCAGTCCATCCGTCGGGTTCCATCTGTGCGAAAACGATCGGCCATGGCGCAAGATTAGCGAATTCATGCGCAGGCCGCGAGAGCCTATGTCTGTGCCTGTCTGAAAGCAGCAACGGAGTTCTGCGATGACCGAAACGAAGAACATGCCGATCACGGCCAACGATCCGCACCCGCGACGGTGGATAAAGGTGCTGGACAGCGAGATCAGCTATGTCGACATAGGGGAAGGCGATCCGATCGTCTTCCTGCATGGCAATCCCACGTCATCCTATCTGTGGCGCAACATCATCCCCCATGTCAGCGGGCTGGGACGTTGCCTCGCCCCCGATCTCATCGGCATGGGACAATCGGGTCCGTCACCGTCGGGCGCGTATCGGTTCGCCGATCACGCACGCTATATCGACGCCTGGTTCGAGAAGCTGGGGCTCACCGCAAATGTGACATTGGTCTTGCATGACTGGGGCTCGGCGCTCGGCTTCCACCGCGCCTGCCGCTACCCGGAACAGATCCGCGCCATCGCCTACATGGAAGCGATCGTGGCTGCACGGCGTTGGGAGGATTTGCCCGCGGGCCGCGACAAATTCTTCCGCGCGCTCCGCTCGCCGGACGGCGAGCGGCTCGTGCTGGACGAGAATTTCTTTGTCGAAATCCTGCTGCCCAGGAGCGTGATCCGCGGCTTGAGCGATGCCGAAATGGACGCCTACCGTCGGCCGTTCCGGCAGCGCGAGGCGCGGGTGCCGACGCTCGTCTGGCCGCGTGAATTGCCGATCGAGGGCGAGCCGGCCGACGTCGTCGCCATCGTCGAGCACTATGGTGCCTGGCTTTCGCGTTCGCCGCTGCCAAAGCTCTTTATCAACGTCGATCCGGGTTCGCTCCTGATCGGAAGGGCGCGGGAGTTCTGCCGGAACTGGCCGAACCAGCACGAGGTCACCGTTTCGGGCATTCACTACGTTCAGGAAGATGCGCCTGCCGAAATCGGCGCTGCGCTGCGCGATTTCGTGGCCGGGCTCGGCGCGCGGCAAACGCATGCGCGCCAGGCGTAAGCTGCCCGTCGTGCCAATCTGTCGCGGTGGATTGTTTCCGATTATCGGAAGGACGCTTGACGCCGACCCCAAATCAGAGGCATAATCCGCCCGTCCCGCCTCGATGTGAGGGCGTATCGCGATCGTCACGAGACGCGAGGCGAGGATGCGGTGGACGCGAGTGGCGCTGCCAGACGAGCAGCGTCCGCGCGGACGGCGAAATCGTGTGGTCCTGATATCCCGACGCTGATATCAAGTCTCGTAGGATCGATGAGCTGCGAGGCGATGGTGGCCAGCAAGCCCGGCGCACCAGGGAGATCACGTATAAGCCGTAAACCATCGCGCAGGGAAGGCCGGGTATTCTCGGCTGAGCCTGTGGTTCCTACCCCGTGCTTTCCTTGTGCACGGGGGCCATGGGCACCAGCCGGTGCCCGGTCTTCCCTGCGCCCTCTTGCTTTATTGAGGGTGATCTCTTTGCAAAGCTCGGACGATTCCCGTCGCGAGAACGCGGTCGCGCGCAAGGTGGGTTGAGCCTCGTAGGATGGATAGAGCGACTCCTTGCTCGATACCCGAGCAGCAAAGGCTGGAAGCGAAACCCATCATCGGCGACGATCATGTGATGGGCTCGTGATGGGTTTCGCTTCGCCCTACCCATCCTACCAACTTTTCTTGCAATGACGACAGCGGCCGCCTCACAATTCCCTCGCATTGGAGAACGCAAACGAACTCACCCGCCGCGTGTTTTCGTCGAGGATCAGCGTGCGCGTGATCGGCGGCTCGGCGCGCTGGCTGCAGTTTTCGCGCTCGCAGAGCCGGCAGTTGACGCCGATCGGCGTCCCCTCGGTCTTCTCCAGATCCATGCCGGCGGCATAGACGAGGCGCGCGGCGTGGCGGATTTCGCAGCCGAGCCCGATCGCAAAGCGCGGCTCGGGCAAAGGATGCGGCGCCACCGGCCGCCGCACCATTTGCGCGATCGAGAAATAGCGCGTGCCGTCGGGCAGCTCGATCACCTGCTTGAGCAGGCGGTCGGGCGTGTCGAAGGTCGAATGCACGTTCCACAAGGGGCAGGTGCCGCCGAACTTGGAGAATGGAAACGTGCCCGACGAGAAGCGCTTGGAGACGTTGCCGGCGTTGTCGACGCGCAGCATGAAGAACGGGATGCCGCGCGCGTTCGGCCGCGAGAGAGTCGTGAGGCGGTGGCAGACCTGCTCGAAGCCGGCGTTGAAGCGCTGCGCCAGCACGTGCACGTCGTAGCTCAGTGCCTCGGCGGCGGTGTGGAAGGCCTGGTAGGGCATCATCACGGCGGCGGCAAAGTAGTTCGCGAGCGTGATGCGGTAGAGCCGGCGCGGCGCGTCGTCGAGCTTGCCGGCGCGGGCGATGATCGCCTCGATCAGCCCATTGCATTCGGTGAGGCCGAGCTGGAACGCCTGCTGGAACACGCGACTCGGAGCATCGACGAGCTCGGAGATCAGGAGCTGGCGGCGGTGGCGGTCGAAGCGGCGCAGCGTCTCGCGCATCACGTCGACCGGCATGATCCGGGTCGTGATCGAGTGCTTTTCCCGCAGGCGGGCGGCGAGCGCCGCGAACAGCCCCTCGGCCGGCGCGTTCAATTCGTCACGCAGGGATTCGGCGGCCTGCTCGAGCTCGGCGAAATAATTGCGGTTGGTCTCGATCAATTCGCGCACCCGCTCGATCGGGTTGGCCTCGAAGCGCGGGCCTTCCTCGCGGTCGGCCATCTGCGCCGCGGCGAGCGTCTCGCCCTGTCGTGCCTCGGTGTAGGCCGCGTAGAGCCGTTGCAGTGCGTGGGTGACGCCGGGGCAGAGCTCGGCGAGGTCGCGCAATTCCTGCTTCGGCAGGTCGATCTGGCGGAACAGCGGATCGGAGAAGATCTCGTTCAGCTCGGCGAAGAAGCGGTCCTCGTCGGCGGTGGCGAGGTCGCGCAGGTCGAGATCGTAGGACTCCGCGAGCCGCAGCAGAATTTGTGCGGTCACCGGGCGCTGGTTGCGCTCGATCAGGTTGACATAGCTCGGCGAGATGCCGAGCCCCTCGGCGATCTGGGTCTGCGACAGGCCGAGCTGCTGGCGGACGCGCCGGAATCTCGGGCCAACGAACAGTTTCTTCGCGGAATTGCCGGGCATGGCAGGATTGCTGACCTAGTTTGTGACATAGTTTACAAAACGACATTTAAGACAAGTATTAATGTTACATGGCATCACCATTCAAATTCAAGCTATATGTACTCCTTCGTGAATCCGGCGTTTAGCTCCTGACACGCATTTCGCATTGCACTGTCAAGAATGTTGATGGGAAGGCGAAGACGAGTGCCACGAAAAGGATCAAGCAGATGACCTACCAGCCACGCGGGATCGGTGACCAGGCTATCCAGGGGCCGGCTTCCTATTTGAGCGAGATTGCAGCCGCCGAGGCGCTGCTCAAGACCAAGCCGACCTGGAACGGCGTCACCGCCGAGGCCGTGGCGCGCATGCGTCTGCAGAACCGATTCAAGACCGGTCTCGACGTCGCCCGGTACACAGCGGCGCTGATGCGCGCCGATATGGCGGCCTATGACGCCGATCCCACCAAGTACACCCAGTCGCTCGGCTGCTGGCATGGCTTCATCGCGCAGCAGAAGCTGATTTCGGTCAAGAAGCACTTCGGCAAGACCGACCGCCGCTATCTGTATCTCTCCGGCTGGATGATCGCCGCGCTTCGCTCGGAGTTCGGGCCGCTTCCCGACCAGTCGATGCACGAGAAGACCTCGGTGCCGGCGCTGATCGAGGAGCTCTATACCTTCCTGCGTCAGGCCGATTCCCGCGAGCTCAACGACATCTTCCGCAGCCTCGACGCGGCCCGCAAGGCAGGCGACAAGGCGAAGGAAAAGGCGTTGATCGAAAGGATCGACAACTTCCAGACCCACGTCGTGCCGGTCATCGCCGACATCGACGCCGGCTTCGGCAATGCCGAGGCGACCTACCTGCTCGCCAAGAAGATGATCGAGGCGGGCGCCTGCGCCCTGCAGATCGAGAACCAGGTCTCCGACGAGAAGCAGTGCGGTCACCAGGACGGCAAGGTGACGGTGCCGCACGAGGTGTTCCTGGCGAAGATCCGGGCCTGCCGCCATGCCTTCCTCGAACTCGGCGTCGAAGACGGCGTGGTCGTGACCCGCACCGACTCGCTCGGCGCCGGCCTGACGCAGCAGATCGCCGTGAGCCACAAGCCGGGTGACATCGGCGATCAGTACAACAGCTTCCTCGATTGCGAGGAAGTGACGGCTGCGAACGCCCGGAACGGCGATGTCATCATCAGCCGGAACGGCAAGATGATGCGTCCGAAGCGGCTCGCCAGCAACCTCTATCAGTTCCGTCCCGGCACCGGTGAAGACCGCTGCGTGCTCGACTGCATCACCTCGCTGCAGAACGGCGCCGACCTGTTGTGGATCGAGACCGAGAAGCCGCATATCGATCAGATCGCCAAGATGGTCGATCGGATCCGCGAGGTGATTCCGAACGCGAAGCTGGCCTACAACAACTCGCCGTCGTTCAACTGGACGCTCAACTTCCGCTGGCAGGTCTACGATGCGATGAAGGAAGCCGGCAAGGATGTCAGCAGGTACAACCGCGCCGAGCTGATGAAGGCGGAATACGACGATACGCCGCTGGCTATCGAAGCCGACGAGCGCATCCGCACCTTCCAGGCCGATTCAGCCAAGCGTGCCGGCATCTTCCATCACCTGATCACGTTGCCGACCTATCACACGGCAGCGCTGTCGACCGACAATCTCGCCAAGGAGTATTTCGGCGAGCAGGGCATGCTCGGCTATGTGAAGAACGTCCAGCGCCAGGAGATCCGCCAGGGTATCGCCTGTGTCAAGCATCAGAACATGGCCGGCTCCGATATCGGCGACGAGCACAAGGAGTATTTCGCAGGTGAAGCCGCGCTGAAGGCGGGCGGCGCCCACAACACGATGAACCAGTTCGGCTAGAGCATGATGCGGAAAAGTGGAAACCGGTTTCCGAAAAGATCATGCTCAAACGAAGAGCTCGGCTAACAGGAGACTGACGATGATCAAAGGCAGCAATTTCTGGGTGATTGGCGGTGAGTTCGGCTCGATGAACTTCCACAAGCTCGTGGAAGGCTCGGCCCAGGTCAGAGGCCCGTTCAAGACGCGCAAGGAAGCCGAGGATTGCTGGCGCGAGGTGTCGGAGGAGCACCGCCACCAGGCCGGCGTGCGCTTCTCCATCGTCGAGGAGCCGAACCGCTCCGCTGCCTGAACCGCGAAAAGGTTAGAAGAAGGCCCAAGGGGAGGGCGGCTCCATCCGGTTTGCCGGAGGGAGCCGCCCATCTTTGTGAGATGAGGTGACAAGCTATTGGAAATGAACGGCCTTTGCGACGCACGCGGTTGCTGCTAGGTTAATCCGGGCCAAAGCCTGTCAGAAACAAGGCCGTCCGATGTCAGAGGCGCGAAGTGACGGTGCGGGTGCGAAGGGTGGCGAGGGTCCGATCCGCCTGCGCGACGCGCTGCGGCAGGCACGGATCGAGGCCGCCGACCGCACCGGCGTCGTGGTCGACCTGCGCGATGCCGAGGTGGCGCGGCTCGAGATCCTGCACGAGGCGCTTGATCCCCTGTTCGCGCAGGTGCCCGGCGAGGTCGACCTGTTCGACCGCGCGCTCAGCCAGGGCGAGACGCCGAGGCTGTGGATCGACGTCGTGGCCCACATCGTGATGGGGCGCGACAAGCGCATTTACCGCTTCGTGCAGGACACGCGGTTCGGTCGCATCGTGCTCGCGGAATCGCATGACGTCGCGGCGATCGTCGGTGCGGTGACGGACTATGTCGCCCGTCGCATGATCGAGCGCGAGCACGCGCTGTCGGTGCTGCCCGCACGCGAGCGGGTCAAGGTCGAGAAGCCGCGGCGTCGCGGCAGGCTCCTGACGTTCGCGCTCGGCTTTCTGCTCGGCGCGCTCGCGCTGTTCGCGGTGGCGCTGGTCGCGAGCCTGGTTTGATGGACTCTAGTAGAGCCGCGCCCGGCTCAGCTCGCGCATCTGAAGCTTGTCGTCCAGCCCCCGCACGATCTGCTCGCAGCGCCAGCCGGCATCGTCGCGCGCGATCTGGTAGAGGTTGTAGGCGGCGGCCGGATGGCGCCCATGCCGGCGCGCCGACGCCGACGGCACGCCGATCACCGGGATCGCGCCGTTCGGGCCGTCGATCCGGATCGTGGAATGGACGTGGTCGTGGCCGTGCAGCACCAGCTCGACACCGTGCCGCCGCAGCAATGCGATCAACTGGTCGGCGTCGGTCAGTCGCTTGATTCGCGAAGTCGAACGCAGGGGGTGATGAACCAGGAGGACACGAAAGGTCTGCTCAACGGAGGATTGCGCGAGCAACGGCTCGAGTTTGGCAAGCTGGGTGGACCCGAGCGTTCCCGTCGCCATGAAGGGTGCCGTCGGCACCGCAGTCGAGAGGCTGATCAGCGTGAGCGGACCGCGCCGTCGCAGCGAGGGAAAGCCGGTGGCGCCGGAGCCGTCGTCGCCTTGGAGGTAATCTATGAAGGTTTGGGCGAAGCGGTGGCGGGTGGCACGGACATAAGCATCGTGGTTGCCGGGAATGACGGTGACGTGGTCCGGAGGGCCGACGCCTTTCAGCCATTCCAGAGCCGGCGCGAACTCGGCTTCAAGCGCGAGGTTGACGAGGTCGCCGGTGACGGCGATATGAGCGGGGGCCTGCGCCTGCAGGTCGGAGACCAGCGCATCCAGGACCTCACGCCGATGATGGATGTGGCGGTTGCGGGTCCAGTTCAGATAGCCGAGCGCGCGCTTGCCCACGAGCTCGGAGGCGCGGGGTTTCGGCAAGGGCGGCAGATGCGGATCGGACAAATGGGCAAGCGTGAAGACTGTCATGATGCGCGATCCCGCCCGATTGCCCGTGCGTCACGGCACGATGGTCCTGCGATGCTCGCGCGAGGACGCGCCCATCTATTGGCAAGCGCCGGGCCCGCGCAAGGATCAAACGCGATGGGCCGCCGCTTTCCATGACCATGTCCGGCTGGCGGTCCCGCCTGGAGCCGGTGCTGCGCCGGTTCTTTCATCTCTATTGGCGGTTCGCCCGCGGCATGACGCTGGGCGTCCGCGCCGTCGTGCTCGACAGGGACGAGCGGGTGTTCCTGGTCAAGCACAGCTATGTGGCGGGCTGGCACCTGCCGGGCGGCGGCGTCGAGGTCGGCGAGAGCGTGATGGAAGCGTTGAAGCGCGAGCTCATCGAGGAGGGCCGCATCGAGCTTGCCGGCACGCCGGCCCTGCACGGCCTGTTCTTCAACAGCTATGCGTCCCGCCGCGATCATGTCGCCGTCTTCGTCGTCCGGCAGTTTCGGCAGGACCGATTGCCGGAGCCCAATCGCGAGATCGTCGCCTGCGGCTTTTTCGAAACCGACGCGCTGCCGCCCGATACGACCGCCGGCACGCGGTTGCGGATCGCCGAGGTGCTCGACGCCCGCGCGCCGACCGTGACCTGGCGCTGAGGTCGGCATGAAGCACCTGAAGCTCCTCTGCGGCGTTGTGTGCTTCCTGATGCTGGCAAGCAATGTCGGGTCGATGTCGCGCTGGAACGAGGCGCGCGGCGTGTTCGACGACGTCTGCTATCTCAGGCAGGCGCATCTGTTCCAGCGTTTCGGCATCTCCGGTCTCGACACCGACATCTCGCGCGACGACGATCATTACCTGACGACGAAACTGAAGCAGATCGGCTTTCCCACCGCGGCCGACGTCACCACGGCGCCCTGCCACACCAGGATGGCGTCGGGGAAGCAGGTGATCCAGTATCCGCCCGGCACCGGTTTCGCGCTCGCATTGTTTCCGGAAGGCCATCAGGTCATCCCGCTCTACGTGCTGGCGTCGACCCTGCTGTTCGCCTTCGCCATCCTCGCGATCGCCGCCGCGCGAACGACGGTGTCGGTCGTGCTGGCTGGCGCCTTCGGCTGCCTTGCGATCTACCTGATGATCAATCCGTCAAAGGCGAGCTACTCGATGGCGCCGACCATGATGGTCTGCGCCGTGGCCGGCTGGCTGACCGCGCGCCTGTTCGGTGGCGCGCAGGCGGTACATCGGCCGTGGCTGACGGCCGCGCTGGGCCTGGTGCTTGGAGTGTCCGTCAATTTCCGTCTGCCGAACCTGTTCCTCGGCGCCGGTTGCCTTCTGTTCTTCCCCATCGCCTTGCTCTGGACGCGAAAGATCGCGTTCGCCGGTCAAGGCGGGCTGTTCGGCGCCGCCTTCCTGGTCGGACTGGCGCCGACACTGGTGGCGAACGCCATCAACGCCGGCAGCCCGTTCGCCACCACCTATGGCGGGCAGGATGTCGCCCCGCCGGACTTCTCCTTCAGCGTGATCCGGGAATATGCCGGCGACCAGCAATCGCTTCTGCTGCTGCTTGCGATCGGCTGCGCCGTATGGCTGGTACGGCCGGGCGGCGGGGCTGGCACCAGGCGAATAGCGCTGGTGGTGGGTCTGAACCTCCTGGTCAACATGGCCTTCTTCATGAGCCATACCGTGGTCACGCCCTATTATACGGTGCCGATCGCCATGCTTTCGCTATGGACGCTGCTGTTCGCCTCGCTTATGCCTGCGTCCGAGCCGAAAACGCGATTGACGTCATGAACGACCTCTCCCTCACCATCCTGCCGGAAGCCGCCGGCAACGCGCAGGCGATCGAGCGGCTGCATGAGCGCACCTTCGGGCC
Source organism: Bradyrhizobium sp. (assembly GCF_019242285.1). Classification (GTDB taxonomy): domain Bacteria; phylum Pseudomonadota; class Alphaproteobacteria; order Rhizobiales; family Xanthobacteraceae; genus Bradyrhizobium. The sequence continues at coordinate 31,401 of NZ_JAFAVV010000539.1, read as the reverse complement.
GGGCCGCTTCGTGCTCTCGGCCTATCGGCTGCGCGAGCATGTCGATCATCTGCTCGACCTGTCCTTCACGGCGCATATCGGGACGCTGCTGGTCGGATCGGTGCGGCAGTTGCCGATCTGCGTCGGCGACACCAAGGCGCTGCTGCTCGGGCCCCTGACGGTCGAGCCGCCATTCCGCAAGCACGGCATCGGCCGCGCGCTGATCGAGCGCGCGCTCGCCGACGCCAAGACCAAGGGCCACCGGCTGGTGCTGTTGGTCGGGGACGAGACCTATTACAGCCGCGTCGGCTTCAAGCGCGTGCCAAAGGGCAGAGCGACCATGCCGGGTCCGGTCGACTACGACCGGCTGCTGGTCGCCGAGTTGGCGGACGGCGCGTTCGATGGCGTCTCGGGGCCGATCCGCCCCGACTGGAGCTTGGCCCAGTAGAGCCGGCCGTCACGAATTGTGCTGCGCGACGTGCGGCGGCGCAGAGCCGGTCGACCTGAGGTGGACGAATTCAGCACCGGTCGTCCGATACAGGAACTCCACCGCCTCCGGCAGCCGCAGGAGCGGCGGAGGCGCGAAGATCACGTCGTCGGCGAGCGAGAGCATCGCGCAGATGGTGCAGGTGCCGATCGGCTTGGTGGATGCTTCAGCCGGAACAGGCGGCGCGGCCTGTGCCAGCGAGGGCGCACACGTCAAGGCCAGCCCGAAAAGCGACAACCGCGCCCCGCGCCGAAGCATCTCGCATGTCATCAGCGTCCCTCGCGCAGCCAGGTGGCGCCAAAGGCGCCGAGCAGCAGCAACAGGCCGATCAGGCCGGCGAACACCGGCAGTACGCCGACGCCCTTGACGACGCTGGCGTCGCGCATCTTCACGCCCATCCAGCCCTCGCCGTGGAACACGTTGGTCGAATGCACCGGCGCGATGCGCGGCAGCTCGACGGTTGATCCCGAAGCGACACGTTGCACGTCGCCGCCGGTCGCCTGCGCGAGCGGCTTCAGCGTGTCGGTGGTCGAGGTGACCTCGGAGAACTCCTTCGGATTGGTCGGCCCGACATTGATCAGCGCCTTCAGCGTGCCATCGGTGGCCTGCCACAGGCCGAGTTCGCCGGCCGGAATCGTCGCGCGCCATTCGCCGGGTTCGCCCGGGCTCAAGGTCAATTCGCGGGTGGCGCCGGAGGGCGAGGTCACCGTCACCGGCGCGACGCTGTCCGCCATGGTCTGGCGGATCACTTCGAGGTTCTTGCCCTGCACCTGCAGCCGCAGCGCCTCCTCGTCGAGATCGGGCTGCTTCATCAGCCAGTGCGAAATCCGCCGCAACAGGTCGAGATGCGGGCCGCCGCCCTCATAGCCGCGCGCCCATAGCCAAATGTGATCGGTGAGGAGCAATGCGACGCGGCCCTCGCCGAAGCGCGACAGCAACAGGAGCGGCTCGCCATTGGCGCCGGTCATCACCGGGGCCGTGATCGCGTTGCGGGTATCGACGGTGCGGAAGAAGCGACTCCAGTGCGGCGGCTCGCTGTTGGAGCCTTCGAGGCCCCGCGTCACCGGGTGGCGTTTGCCGGCGTCGCTGAGCTCGGCATAGAACGGCTTCTCGGTCACGCCGACGGGCTCGGCGGGAAGAACCGAATCGAGCGGCGTCCGCCAGATGCTGGTGCTCGAGGCGTAGTCGGGACCCGCAGACACCAGCACCGCGCCGCCGGTGCGCACGTAGCGTGCGATGTTGTCGAAATAGGCGATCGGCAGCACGCCCTGGCGCGCATAGCGGTCGAAGATGATGAGCTGGAATTCACCGATTCTCTGCTGGAACAATTCCCGGGTCGGAAACGCGATCAGCGACAATTCGTTGATCGGGGTGCCGTCCTGCTTCTCCGGCGGCCGCAGAATGGTGAAGTGCACGAGATCGACGCTGGGATCCGACTTCAGAAGGTTGCGCCAGGTGCGCTCACCCGAATGCGGCTCGCCGGAGACGAGCAGCACGCGCAGCTTGTCGCGCACGCCTTCGATCGAGACCACGGCGCGATTGTTGACCAGGGTGAGTTCGTCCTGGAGCGGGGAAGCCTCGATCTCGACGATGTTCGGCCCCTCATGCTTGATGTCGATGTCGACGCTGGAGGTCTGGCCGCTTTGCAGCGTACGCTCGCTGATGGTCTCGCCGTCGCGCCGGATCACGACTTTCGCGCGCTCGCCCGTCACCCCCTGGTCGTCGAGCCGATAGGTAACGGTCTGGATCTGGCCGACGATGCCGAACTTCGGCGCCGCCGAGATCGCAATCCGGCGGTCGCGCTCGTTCGTGGCCCCCGTGATCAGGGCGTGCACCGGCGCCTGGAAGCCGAGCGCGGACGCACTGGCGGGGATGTCGTGCACTCGGCCGTCAGTGATCAGGAAGGCGCCCGCGACGCGATCGACCGGCACGTCCGACAATGCCGATGAGAGCGCGCTGAACAGATGGGTGCCGTCGGTCTCGCCATCGGCCTGTCCGGCCTCGACCACGCGAACCTCGAGCCCCCTGACCTTCTTCAGGCTGTCGACCAGCGCAGCCTGCGCCCGGGCCGTCTGCCTGCTGCGGTCGCCGAAATCCTGGCTCGGGCTCTTGTCGACCACGACGGCTGCGACCGAGCTCAACGGCTCGCGGTCCTCGCGGGTGAAGGATGGATTGGCGAGCGCCAGCACGATCAGCGCGAGCGCAGTCACCCGCACCGCGGCGCCGCGGGATCGGGTGAGCAGCAGCAGGGCCGCGATCATGACGATTGCGGCGATCGCGATCCAGAGGATCAGCGAGGGAACGAGCGGGGTGAACGCGATTCCGTACTGCATGTCGCTGCCTTACTGCCCCAGCCGCTCGATCAACGCCGGCGCGTGAACCAGGTCGGCCTTGTAGTTGCCGGTCAGCGTGTACATCACGATATTGACGCCGGCGCGGAAGGCGTATTCGCGCTGCTTCGGCTCGCCCGGGGTCATCGGCAGCATCGGCTGCCCGTCGGGGCGGATCGCCCAGGCGCCGGCAAGATCGTTCGAGGTGATGATGATCGGCGAGACGCTGTCGCCGCCACGCGCCGGCCGCGCTGCTTGCGCCTCCTCGTCGTCCTCATGCGGCAGCGCCTCGACCCAGGTCTGGCCGGAGGCGAAGCGGCCGGGAAAATCGCGCAGCAGGTAGAACGTCTTGGTCAGCACGTGGTCCCGCGGCACCGGCTCGAGCTCGGGAACGTCGAGCGAGGACAGGATGTCGCGGAGCGTCTGCATGCCCGAGGTCTGCGAGGCGCCATTGTCGCCTGGCGGGGCCTCGACCGCGTCGCGGGTGTCGAACACCACGGTGCCACCCTGCTTCATGTAGGCGTCGATGCGGTTGAGCGCATCCTGCGGCGGCTTCGGCGCGCCGGGCACGATCGGCCAATAGATCAGCGGGAAGAACGCAAGCTCGTCATGCGCAGGATCGACGCCGATGGGATCGCCGGCCTCGAGCGCGGTACGCTGGGCGAGGAACAGAGTGAGCCCGGCCATGCCGGCCTTGACGATCGAATCGACGTCGGCGTTGCCGGTGACGACGTAAGCCAGTCTGGTCTGCGACACCGCATGCATGGCGAAATCGTCGCTGGCCTGCCCGGCGCGGGCCGACGGCATCGCCAGCATTCCGGCCAGCACCAGCGCGAGGAAGGCGAGCGCCGCCGGTGCGGCGCGGCGCCGCAACAGCCCGGCGATCCCAGCACCGAGAATCGCGACGATCACCGCGTCGATCAGGAACAACGCGAGCGATGCGGTCAACAGCATGCCGCGGAGATCGCGCGGCTCGGCGTTGGTGTAGCTGGCGCGGCGTGCGTTGATTGCCGTGGTGTCGAGCGGCACGATGCGGTCGGAGGCGGCCAGCGTGTTGACCGCGAGTGGGCCGTCGGCGGGGCCGTAGAAGCCCGGCGGATGGTCGACGGAGGCGCGGTCCCGGTAGTCGGCCGGCAGCGGCTTGGCGGTCGAGGGCGGCGGCCCGAACGCGCCGAAGCCGTCGAGCGTGTGCAACGGGGCCACCGTCTTCTTGCCCGCTTCGCCGGCGACGCCGGCGCCTGGAGTTGACGTGTAGCCTGACATGTCGACGATCCGTCTCAGCATCTCAACGAAGGTGCCCGACATGGGCAGATCCGACCAGCGCATGTCGGCGCTGACATGGAACAGCACGATCATGCCCTTGCCGCGGCGCTCGCCGGTGACGAGCGGGGTGCCGTCCTCCAACGAGGCCCAGCTCCGCGACGACAGCGTCGCATCCGGCTCGGCCAGCACCTGCCGGCTCACGGTGACGTCGGCCGGCACGGGGAGGCCAGCGAATGGCCCATCCGCGGTGAAGGCGGTCAGGTGTTGCGGCTTCTCCCAGGTCAGGCTGCCGCCGAGCGTACGGCCGCCGCGCCTGAGTTTCACCGGCACGAGATCATCATCGCCCTGGGCGAGCCTTGGACCCGCGAAGCGCACCAGGACGCCGCCCTGATCGATCCAGGCGGCGAGGCGGTCGCGCATGTCCGGAGACAGCGTGCCGACATCGGCCATCACGATCAGCGGCAGCTTCTGGTCCAGGAGCTGCGTCGTCACCTGTTGCGGCGCGCCGCGATCGCCGAGCCGGACGTCGGCGAACGGACCGAGCGCGCGGGTCAAATAGAAGGTCGGTGCGAGCAGCGGCTGCGCGGTATCGATGGTTGCGCCGGAAACGATGCCGACCGCGCGGCGGCGCCATCGCTTGTCGAGGAGCTGCACCGCGCCGGCCGAGCGTTCGCCAGAAATCTCCAGGCGGGTGATGTCGTTGCGCAGCTCGACCGGGAGATCGAAGGTCGCGTCCGTCTCGCGCGCCTGTGGCGCGAAGCCGAAGCGCGCCTCGCCGATCGGCGAGCCCTTGGCGTCGAGCGCGCGAACCGTGCCGCCTCCGACGCTAGAGTCGACGCGCAGCACCTTGACCGTCATGTTGGCGGCCGCGTTCTCGGCGCCGGCCAGCGCCAAAGGCGAGGGCGTGCCGCCCTCGAAGATCGTCAGCGTGCGGTCGCCGATGATCCTGCCGAGGCCGGAGACGAAGTCCGCGCCGTGTCCGGCGTCGACGCCGTCGGACAGGAAGGCGATCTCGACGTCGCCGGTGGCTTTGAGGAAGCGGTCGATGGCAGGCAGGATGTCGGTCCGGTCGATCGTGTAGGGTTTGGGCGCAAGCTGCCGCAGCGCCACCCTTGCTGCGCCGGCCGGCATCATGGTGATGTCCTTGTTGGGCTCCGCGAACGAGACCAGCGCCACGCCGCGGCGATCGGAGTCGGCTTTGGCAATCAACTCGTCGGCGGCTCGGACACGCGCATCCCAGTTCGAGGCCGCGCTCCAACTGTCGTCGAACAGGAGCAGCAACGGCGCGCTGCCGCCGGCAAGGCTGGTCCGCGGATTCCAGATCGGTCCGGCCGCCGCCAGGATGACGAGGGCTGCGGCCGCAAGCCGCAGCGCAGTGAGCCACCATGGCGTGCGCGAGGGCGTCTCCTCCTTCGGCGCGATGTCGAACAGCAGCCGGGTCGGCGGAAACTCGATCCGGCGCGGCCGCGGCGGCATGACCCGCAACAGCCACCATAATACCGGCAGGCTCACTAGCCCGATCAGCATCAGCGGTTCGGCGAAGGAGAGCGGCAGGCCTGCGATCATAGGCTGCGCCCCGCCTTCACTCCGGTGCGTCCGCTGCCCTTGCTCGCCATCATGCCGCCGTGCAGGAACAAGAGCAGCTCGGCTGCGGAGCGGCTCGTCGTGTGGGTCGCGAACAGCCAGTCGAGCTTGTTGGTCTCGGCGCGAATCTGGTCGCGATGCAGCGCGAGCCGCGCGACATAATCGGTCGTCCAGCTCTCGGCACGGCCCGCGGTGATCTGGCCGAACCCTTCCGGCTCGACGAATTCGACGCGGCCTGAATAGGGGAAGCTCTCTTCCGCCGGATCGACGACCTGCACCAGCGTGCCGTGCGCGCCGGAGGACGACAGCCCGGCCAGCATGGCGCGGATCTCCGAGATCGGCGACCAGAAGTCCGACAGCACGATGATCTCGGCGAGTGCCGACGGGACGAAGGACGGCGGCAGGCTCAGCCGGTCGCCGCCGTCATGCAGGATGGCCTGCGCCATCTTGTCGATCACGCTGCGGCTCGCGGTCGGGGTCATCAGGCCGGGAATGCCGACGCGCTCGCCGCCGGCGACCAAGAGCTCGGCCAGCGCGAAGGCCACGATCAGGCCGCGCTCCAGCTTGCTGTCGCGCGACTTCTGCGAGGCAAAGGCCATCGACGGCGAGCGGTCCGGCCACACCCATATCGTGTGCGCAGCCTCCCATTCCTGCTCGCGGACATAGAGATGGTCGTCGCGCGCGGAGCGGCGCCAGTCGACGCTCTGCGACGGCTCGCCCGAGACGAAGCGGCGGTACTGCCAGAAGCTCTCGCCGGCGCCGGCGCGGCGCCGTCCATGCAGTCCGTGGATCACGTTGGCGGCGATGCGGCGGGCCTCGAGCACGAGGCGCGGCAGTGAGGCGGCGAGCGTTCGGCTTTCGCCATCTGCACGTCGGACTGCTGCGACCTCCCTGGCTGCGGGCTTCTCGGCTACCGCCATCAACCGATCCGTGTCTTCAATTGCCGGATCACGTCCGGAATGGAATGTCCTTCGGCGCGCGCCGAGAAGGTCAGCGCCATGCGGTGTTTCAGGATCGGCTCGGCGAGGTCGAGCACGTCGTCGATCGAGGGCGCGAGCCGCCCGTCGAGCAGCGCACGGGCCCGCACCGCGAGCATCAGCGCCTGGCTGGCGCGCGGGCCCGGTCCCCAGGCGATCAGTTTGCCGGATTCGCCGCCTTCCGGTCCCGGACGGGCGGAGCGCACCAGCGACAGGATCGCCTCGACCACGGAATCGCCGACCGGCAGCCGCCGCACCAGCCGCTGCGCGGCGATCAGCGCGTCCGCGGCCATCGCAGCCTTGGCGACGGATTCTTCCGCGCCCGTGGTCTCGAACAGGATGCGGCGCTCGGCGTCGCGATCGGGATAGTCGACGTCGATCTCCATCAGGAAGCGGTCGAGCTGCGCCTCCGGCAGCGGGTAGGTGCCTTCCTGCTCCAGCGGATTGTGCGTGGCGAGCACGTGGAACGGCTTCGGCAGGTCGTGGCGGGCGCCGGCGACCGTGATGTGTTGCTCCTGCATTGCCTGCAACAGCGCCGACTGGGTGCGCGGGCTCGCGCGGTTGATCTCGTCGGCCATCAGGAGTTGCGCGAACACGGGGCCAGCGATGAAGCGGAACGAGCGCTTGCCGGCGGTGCTCTCGTCCAGCACCTCGGCGCCGAGAATATCCGACGGCATCAGGTCGGGCGTGAACTGGACGCGCTTGGCGTCGAGCCCGAGCGTGACACCCAGTGTCTCCACCAGCTTGGTCTTGGCGAGGCCGGGCACGCCGATCAACAGCGCATGTCCCCCGGACAGGATGGTCACCAGGGTGTTCTCGATCACCCGGTCCTGGCCGAAAATGACGCCGGCGATCGCCTCTTTTGCCGCGCGGACCTGGCCCGAGACCTGTTCGGCCGAACGGACGATCACATCCTCAAGCTTCTCAACGTTGTCCGCCATGCCTCTGAAGCTCCCGCTCGTGACGCCGCCGAGTGCGCCACCATTCCATGAGCCGATCCGAGAATTGGGCAAAGGCCATGGTTTCGTTGAATTAAACTATCCCCACATTATCGGCATTTCGGGGTATGAACGGCATCACGATATGGCGACCTGTGCCACGTATTTCTACCTGGAACCAATCGCATCCTCAGACCACCAACGTGCAGCAATCGTGCCAACCATCAAAGGTTAAGTCAGGGCAAACCATGGCGAACCGAGGGCAGAAAACGCAGCAGGGCCTCGACGGGCTGACGGCTGCTGCCAGGCAGGCCGCCGGCGACGCCGCAAAGGCGGAGCCGGGAAAAAAAGGTTTGCCGCCGGTGCATCTCTGGAATCCGCCGTTCTGCGGCGATCTCGACATGCGAATCGGCAGCGATGGTACATGGTACTACATGGGCACGCCAATCGGCCGGCCGGCGTTGGTGCGGCTGTTCTCCACCATCCTCAAGCGCGAGGACGGCAAGCATTTTCTGGTCACACCGGTGGAGAAGGTCGGCATCCGCGTCGATGACGCACCATTTCTCGCCGTCGAGATGGCGAAGGACGACGATGCGCGCGGGCCGCTGTTGCGCTTTCGCACCAATGTGGATGACTGGGTCGATTGCGACGCCACCCACCGCCTGCGGTTCGAGATGGCCGCCGACGGCGGGCTCGTGCCCTATCTTCACGTCCGGAGCGACCTGTGGGCGAAGGTGACGCGCGCGATCTATTACGATCTTGTCGACCTGGGCGAGGAGCGCGTGATCGACGGCCATCCGATGTTCGGTGTAATCTCGGCGGGGGAATTCTTTCCGATGGCCGATGCGGGCGAGGTGAGGGCCGCGCTTTGAACGAACCGATGGTGAGGGCTGCTGCGGCCGATATTTCCTCGGCGGAATTCTTCGAGCGCGCCCGCGGGCGGCTTACCTTCGACGTTCCGCCGGGGCTGCTCGATCCGAGCATCATTCCGGAGAGCGGCGATTCCGGCACCAGCCGGATGCTCGAGATCATCGCGCGCGAGCAGCCGATCCGTCCCGCCGCGGTGCTGATCCCCGTCATCGATCATCCGCAGCCGACCGTGCTGTTGACGCAGCGCTCGCCGCTGCTCGCCGATCATGCCGGCCAGATCGCGTTTCCCGGCGGCAAGATCGACGCCACCGACGCATCCCCGCTCGATACCGCCTTGCGCGAGGCGGAGGAGGAGGTCGGGCTCGACCGCGGCTTCGTCGAGCCGGTCGGCTATCTCGGTCTCTATGGTACCAGCTTCGGCTTTCGCATTGTGCCGACGCTGGCGCGCGTGAAGCCGGGCTTCACCCTCAACATCAACCGGTCGGAGGTCGACGACGCCTTCGAGGTGCCGCTGGCCTTCCTGATGGATCCCGCGAACCACGAGCTTCACAGCCGGGAGTTCCGCGGCATCGAGCGCACCTATTACGCGATGCCTTATGCGGAACGCTTCATCTGGGGGGCGACCGCGGGCATCCTGCGGCTCCTGTATGAACGGATTTGTCTCTCATGATCCGGCCGGCGCTCACCGAGATCGGGATCTTCCTCATTCCCTTCGCGGTGTATGCGCTATTGCTGCTGGCCACGCGCAATGCCGTGCTGGTGCCGTCGTCCTGGCCGCTGCACCTGGTGGCGCGGCTCGCGCTCGGGTCGCTGGTGCTGGTGGTCCTCGGCTTCGTGATGCTCGCGCAGTATTCGGCCAAGCCGCCTTATTCCACCTACGTCCCTGCCCATATCGAGAACGGCAAGCTCGTTCCCGGAGTTGAGAGATGAACGATACGCGGGCGCGCCGTGCCGGCGATCTGAACGCGCCTCTGAATGCTCCGTGGCTCAAATCTGGTTCGGTCGCGAGGGTGCTGGCGCTCCTGAATGCGAATGGCGAGCAAGCCCGCGTGGTCGGCGGCGCCGTCCGCAACACGCTGCTCGGCATTCCGATCGGCGACATCGACATCGCGACTACCGCGCTGCCGGAGGAGGTGGTACGGCGCGCCAAGGCGGCCGGCATCAAGAGCGTGCCGACCGGCATCGTGCACGGCACCGTGACGCTCGTGATCGACGCCCATCCGTTCGAGGTCACGACCTTGCGCGAGGATACCGAGACCTTCGGCCGCAAGGCCAAGGTCGCCTTCGGCCGCGACTGGGTCGGCGACGCGAAGCGCCGCGACTTCACCATCAACGCGCTGTCGCTGACGGCCGATGGCATCGTGCACGACTATGTCGGCGGTCTCGACGACATCGCAACCAGGCATGTGCGCTTCATCGGCGATCCGGCCCAGCGCATCGCCGAGGATTTTCTGCGCATCCTGCGCTTCTTCCGCATCCACGCCGCCTTTGGCGCTGGCGCCCCCGATCGCGAGGGCTATCTCGCCTGCATCGCCGGCCGTGCCGGTCTCGCCGCCCTGTCGGCCGAGCGGCTGCGGATGGAAATGCTGAAGCTGGTGGTGACCGGTGGCGCGGTGGCCGCAGTGACGGCGATGGCGGATGGCGGCCTGTTGCTGCCGATCATCGGCGGCATCACCTATACCGGCCCGTTCGCGGCCATGATCGGCATCGAACGCGCGCTCGATCTCGCGCCTGATCCGATCCGCAGGCTGGCGGCGCTCGCGGTCGCGGTGACGGAGGATGCGAGGCGCATCGCAGCAAAGCTGCGGCTCTCGAATGCCGAGGCCAAGGCGCTCGATTCCATGGGCCATCGCTGGTGGCGGCTTCCGGGAATGGATGAAGCCAGAGCGCGGCAGCGACTCTATCGTCTCGGCGCGGAGCGCTACCGCGACCGGATGCTGCTGGCCTGGGCGCGTGCCGGCAGCGATGGCGATGAAGCGCGCTGGCGCGAGCTTGCGACCCTGCCGCAACGCTGGCAGGCGCCGAAATTCCCGCTGAAGGCGGCGGATTTCGTCGCGCGTGGAATTGATGCCGGCCCCATGCTCGGGCAAGTGCTCACGCTGGCCGAGGACGCCTGGCTTGCGGCGGACTTCCCGCTCGATCCGGCGGCGCTGGCATCCATCGCCGACCAGGCGGTCGGCCGCCTTTCCCGCGACAGGACGTGAGCTTCATTTCCGGCTTCGCCGACATCTCCCTGCTTCAGCTTCTCCTGGTCGCGGCCATGGCGCTGTTCGCCTCGTTGATCGGCGGGCTTGCCGGTTATGGCTCGGGCGCATTGATGCCGCTGGTGCAGGTGCCGATGCTCGGCGCCGAGCCGGTGGTGCCGATCCTCGCGATATCGGCGGTGTTTGCGAATATGAGCCGCAGCGTCGCCTATTTCCGCCATGCGGACCGCCGGCGCGCGCTGATCGTGATCGCGGCCCCCACGGTCACGACGGCGCTCGGCGCCTATGGCTATACGCGACTGACCAACGACGGCGCCGTGCTCGTGATCGGCACCATGCTGATACTGAGCGTGCCGCTGCGCCGGGTGCTGCGCCGCCGCGCCGCACGGATCGGCGATGGCGGCCTGTTTGCCGGCGCCGTCGGTTATGGCGTCGTGGTCGGCGGCACCGCGGGCGCGGGCGTGATCCTGCTGTCGCGGTTGATGGCGGCGGGGCTGGAAGGCGCGTCGGTGATCGCGACCGACGCCGTGATCTCGGTGGTGACCAGCCTGATCAAGATCTCGGTGTTCGGGCTCGCCGGTGTCCTCACCGCGCAAGTGCTCGCCTTTGCGCTGCTGATCGGCGCGATCGGCGTGCCGGGCGCGTTCCTGGCGCGCGCCTTCGTTGAGCGCATGCCGGTGCATGTCCATGCCGCGATCCTCGACATCGCCGTGATCGTGGGCGGCGCGGTGATGATCACCTCCGCGTTGCGGCCGTTTTCGTGACCGTGTGCGGCCTCATCCTCCCTCCGGCAGCAGCTCCGTGAGCGAGCGGATGATGCGGTCGGGCCTGACGGTCGAGCCTTGCGGCAGCCCTTCGCCGTGAATGTCCATCCAGATCGCGTAGATGCCGAGCCGTTGCGGCGCCTCGACCTCCCATTCCAGATTGTCGCCGACCATCCAGGTCTCTGGCGCGGTGACGCCGAGCGTCTCCATGGCATGCAGATAGGCGCGCTCCTCCGGCTTGCCGAAACCGTGCTCGCCCTCGATCTGGATGTGGTCGAACCGGTGCGCCAGCGCAAAGCGCTCGATCTTGGCGCGCTGGACCGCGCTCGCGCCATTGGTGACCAGCGCGAGCTTGACGCCGAGCGTCTTCAGCTTGTCGATTGCCTCATGCGCGCCGGGAAAGACGAACATCTGCTCGTCGCGATAGGCCGTGAAGCGGTCGGCGAGCTTGACGGCGAGATCGGCCGGCGGCGCCGGCTGATCGAGTCTGGCCAGTGAGGCAAGTCCTCGCCTCGCCACCTCGTGCCGCGCTTCCGTGAGCTTCAGGCGCCATTCCGGCGCCGCAGCCGGCCAGAATCGGCGTGCTGTCTGGGCGATCGCGGTGCCGACCGCCTTCGGCGACAGCGGCGCGAGCTCGTCGGCGAACTCGTCCGCGACGATGGTCCAGGCGATTTCGGGCTGGCCGTGGGCCGACAAGATGGTGTCGTCCATGTCGATCAGCATCGCGCGCGGCAGTCGGTTCATCGCATTTACGGCCATTTCACCTCCGGCGGCATCGACGACAGGATCGAGGCGACATTGCCGCCGGTCTTCAGTCCGAACATGGTGCCGCGGTCGTAGAGCAGGTTGAACTCGACATAGCGGCCGCGCCGGATCAGTTGCTCCTCGCGGTCGGTATCGGTCCAGGACGTGTTGAAGTTGGCGCGCACCAGCTCGGGATAGATCTTGGCGAACGCGCGGCCGACGGCCTGGGTGAAGGCGAAGTCGCGCTCCCAGTCGCCGGAATTGTGGTGGTCGTAGAAGATGCCGCCGATGCCGCGCGGCTCCCTGCGATGCGGCAGGTAGAAATAGTCGTCGCACCACTTCTTGTACTTGTCATAAAGCGCGCCGTCTCCCTGCGCGTCGCAGGCGCCCTTCATCGCCGCATGGAAGGCCTGCGTGTCGGGATCGTCCTGGGTGCGTCGGCGGTCGAGCACCGGCGTCAGGTCGGCGCCGCCGGCGACCCAGGTTTTCGTGGTCACGACGAAGCGCGTGTTCATGTGCACGGCCGGCACATGCGGATTGCGCATGTGCGCGATCAGCGAGATCCCCGAGAACCAGAACCGCGGATCGTCCTCGGCGCCCTGGATCTGGGCGCGAAAATCGGGGGCGAACTCGCCGAACACCGTCGAGCAGTGCACGCCGACCTTCTCGAACAGCCGGCCGTGCATCATCGACATGACGCCGCCGCCGCCCGGTCTGCCCGAGTGATCGGTGCGCGGCCAGGGCGTGCGCACGAAGCGGCCGGCGCTGCCGGGATAAAGAGAGGCGGGCGCCTCGTCCTCGAGCGTCTCGAAGGACGCGCAGATCTGGTCGCGCAGCGACTCGAACCAGGCCTTCGCCTGCGCCTTGCGCTCCTCGATGACGATGGCTTCCATCGGAAACTCCTATTGGTCCGGACCGAAATAGGTGCAGCTCTCGTTGCAGCTATCGCGAAAGATGCTCACCCGCGTGATCCGGCCGGCATGCTGCACCCGTTCGAAGACGAAACGCGAGAGGTTTTCCAGCGTCGGCGGTCCGAGGTCGGGCACCTTGTTGAGCAGCTTATGATCGAGCATCGCCTGCACTTGGGCGATCGCGCGCTGCAACAGGCCGAGATCCACGACCATGCCGGTGACGGGATCGGGCGAGCCGCGCACCGCGATCTCGGCGCGAAAGGAATGGCCGTGAATTTCCTCGCTCGCCGCGCCCAGCGTCGTTCCTCGAAGCGAATGCGCCGCCTCGAAGCGGAACGCCTTGGTCAATTCCCACATGAGTCCGAAAAATCCGGTTCCTATCTGATGCCGAGCGTCTTGTGCGTCTGCAGGCTGAGCCGCCATTGCGGATGGCGCAGGCAATAGTCGATCGCCCGCGCGGTGTTCGCATCGACCTCCGGACCGTCCATCGGCTGCAGCGAGAAGCGCTCGAAGGCAAGGCCCGCGAAATCCTCCGGTGCGGCCCCTTGCTGCGGATAGACCAGCTTCAGCTCGTGCCCCCGCGTCAACGCCAATGCCGCGCCGGCCTTCGGGCTGACGCAGATCCAGTCCAGACCTTCGGGCGGCTCGAGCGTGCCATTGGTCTCGATCGCAATCGCAAAGCCGCGCGCATGTAGCGCCTCGACCAGCGCGCTGTCCAGTTGCAGCAGCGGCTCGCCGCCGGTCAGCACGACGTAGCGGTGAGTGGCGTCGCCGGTCCATTGCGCGGCGATGGTGTCGGCGAGCGCGTCGGCGGTCAAATAGCGGCCGCCGAGCGTGCCGTCGGTGCCGACGAAGTCGGTGTCGCAGAAGCGGCAGACCGCGGCCTCGCGGTCCTGCTCGCGGCCGCTCCAGAGGTTGCAGCCGGAAAACCGGCAGAACACCGCAGGCCGCCCCGCATGCGCGCCTTCGCCTTGCAGCGTCAGGAAGATTTCCTTGACCGCGTAGCTCATCGCATCTCCTGCATTGGCCCGCCGGTCTGCCGCAGCGCCTCGCCGACCGCCATGGCCGCGGCCATCGCCACGTTCAGCGAACGCAGGGCAGGTCTGATCGGAATTTTCAGCCGCGCATCGGCGGCCGCGGCCACTTCCTCGGGGACACCCGCGGTCTCGCGCCCGAACAGGAGGATATCGGCGGCGTCATAGCGGAAATCGAGATAGGAGATGGCGCCCTTGGTGGTGAACAGCACGAGGCGATACCCACCTGCGCGACGCCATTCCTCGAATTTCGCCCAGGAGTCGTGGCGCATCAGCTTCACATGGTCGAGATAATCCATGCCGGCGCGGCGGAACGTCCGGTCGGATACCGCAAAGCCGGCGGGCTCGATGACGTGGGCCGCCACATCCAGGCACGCGCAAAGCCGCAGAATCGTCCCCGTGTTGGGGGGAATATCGGGCTGGAAGAGCGCGATCTGCATGTTGTATTCGAATCCCGCCGGCTCACGGAAATGTATGAACAAAACAACGCTATGCGCCGATTCAGTGCATTGCACGCTAGCTGGCCGTTAGCGGGCTTGCGCTCTTTCGGCAAGGGTGCCAATAGAACGATTCTGGGGCCTGTTCCGCCGGTCAAGGCAGGAAAAGCCCTCCGTTCTGCCGCCGCGGGGGACGCGGGCGCCGGCAGAGCCTCCCGAGTCGTAGCGTGCGCGAAGCGTCGCTTTGGGGCGGTTCCACCGGCTGCAACTAGGAAAGGGTTTGAATCGTGACAACGACTACGGCTGATCATCCGACCCGACGTGATTTCCTGTTGGTTGCGACCGGGGCGGCCGCCGCCGTCGGCGGGGTGGCCTCACTCTGGCCCTTCGTCTCCCAGATGAACCCCGACGCCGCGACGATCGCGGCCGGCGCGCCGATCGAGGTCGACATCGCGCCGATCGCCGACGGGCAGGACATCAAGGTGTTCTGGCGCGGCAAGCCGATCTACATCATGCACCGGACCAAGAAGCAGATCGAGGAGGCGCGCGCGGTCGAGGTCGACACGCTGCGCGACCCCGCCACCGACGAGTCCCGCGTCAAGGACGGCCATGACCAGTGGCTGGTCGTGATCGGCATCTGCACCCATCTCGGCTGCATCCCGATCGCCCATCAGGGCGAATATGACGGCTTCTTCTGCCCCTGCCATGGCTCGCAATACGATAGCTCCGGCCGCATCCGCCAGGGGCCGGCGCCCGCCAACCTGCCGGTGCCGCCCTATCAGTTCGTCTCCGATACCAAAATCCAGATCGGCTGAAGCGCGGGGGCTTTCCTCCCCGCGCCTTCGACCCATTGCATCGTCTACCTTTTCCTCAGGATCGCAAAATGAGCGGACCATCCGACTACAAGCCGAGCCATCCCGCCTTGCAATGGTTCGAACGACGCCTGCCGATTTTGGGTCTCATGCATTCCTCGTTCGTGGCGTACCCGACGCCACGCAACCTGAACTACTGGTGGACCTTCGGCGCCATCCTGTCGTTCATGCTGGGCATGCAGATCCTGACCGGCGTGATCCTGGCGATGCACTACACGCCGAACGCCGACCTCGCCTTCCGCTCGGTCGAACTGCTGGTGCGCGACGTCAACTATGGCTGGCTCTTGCGCAACATGCACGCGGCCGGCGCCTCGATGTTCTTCTTCGCGGTCTACGTCCACATGTTCCGCGGCCTCTATTACGGATCGTACAAGGAGCCGCGCGAGGTCTTGTGGATTCTCGGCGTCATCATCTACCTGCTGATGATGGCGACCGGCTTCATGGGCTATGTGCTGCCCTGGGGGCAGATGAGCTTCTGGGGCGCCACGGTCATCACCAACCTGTTCTCGGCCGTTCCTTATGTCGGCGACAGCATCGTCACGCTGCTGTGGGGCGGCTATTCGGTCGGCAACCCGACGCTGAACCGCTTCTTCTCGCTGCACTATCTGTTGCCGTTCCTGATCGCGGGCGTGGTCGTGCTGCACGTCTGGGCGCTGCATGTCGCGGGCCAGAACAACCCGGCGGGCGTCGATGCCAAGAGCGAGAAGGACACCGTGCCGTTCACGCCCTACGCGACCATCAAGGACATGTTCGGCGTCTCGGTGTTCCTGCTGCTCTATGCCTGGTTCATCTTCTACATGCCGAACTATCTGGGCGACGCCGACAACTACATCCCGGCCAACCCGGCGCAGACCCCGCAGCACATCGTGCCGGAGTGGTACTACCTGCCGTTCTACGCGATCCTGCGCTCGATCCCGAACAAGCTCGCCGGCGTGGTCGCGATGTTCTCGGCGATCCTGATCCTGGTGTTCCTGCCCTGGCTCGACACCGCCAGGACGCGGTCTTCCAAGTACCGGCCGCTGGCGAAGCAGTTCTTCTGGCTGTTCGTCATCGTCTGCATCCTGCTCGGCTATCTCGGCGCGCAGCCGCCGGAAGGCATCTATGTCATCGCCGGCCGCATCCTCACCGTCTGCTACTTCTCCTACTTCCTGATCATCCTGCCGCTGCTCAGCGTGATCGAGACGCCGCGGCCGGTGCCGAACTCGATCGCCGACGACGTGCTCGCCAAGAGCCACGGCCGACCGGTGCCGATGGTCTCGACGGCGATCGCGCTCTGCATCGCGACCGCGCTGTTCGCCGGCTCGACGCGCGATGCGCGGGCCGAGGAGGTGGACACGCCGCCGTCGCTGAAATGGTCGTTCTCCGGCCCGTTCGGCACCTATGACCGCGCCGCCCTGCAGCGCGGTCTCAAGGTCTACAAGGAGGTCTGCGCCAACTGTCACTCGCTGTCCTACGTCGCCTTCCGCAACCTCGCCGATCCCGGCGGGCCCGGCTATTCGGCCGCGCAGGCGGCCGCGCTGGCGTCGACCTACAAGATCAAGGACGGCCCCAATGACCAGGGCGAGATGTTCGAGCGGCCCGGCCGGCCGGCGGACTATTTTCCCTCGCCGTTCCCGAACGAGCAGGCGGCGCGCGTCGCCAATGGCGGCGGCCTGCCGCCCGACCTGTCGCTGATCGACAAGGCGCGCTCCTATGAGCGCGGCTTCCCCTGGTTCGTCTTCGACCTGTTCAGCCAGTTCCAGGAGCAGGGCCCGAACTATGTCTCGGCGATCCTGCAGGGTTTCGAGGACAGCCCGCCCAAGGACGTCCCGATCCCGGACGGCTCCTATTACAACAAGTATTTCCCCGGTCACGCCATCAAGATGCCGAAGCCGCTGTCCGACGGCCAAGTGACCTATGACGACGGCGCGCCGGCCACCGTCGCGCAATACGCCAAGGACGTCGCTACCTTCCTGATGTGGGCGGCGGAGCCGCACATGGAGGCGCGCAAGCGGCTCGGTTTCCAGGTCTTCGTCGTGCTGATCATCTTCGCCGGCATGATGTATTTCACCAAGAAGAAGGTCTGGGCCGACGCGCACTGACCTTTGTGAAGCTGGTGTGAATGCGAAAGCCCCCGCTCCGGGGGCTTTTTTCATGGTCGGCTCGTCGTTGGCGGGTTTGCTCACCATATGGGCAGCAGGAATGACGCAGTCTTGATTGCGTCCGACCCGCGGCGCGGACAAGATGGTGGGGTTTGCAACGCAACCGAAAAAGCGACTCCCGGAGGAAGCCATATGGGCACGTCAGTCACTTTCAAGCGTCCGGACGGCAAGGAAGCGTCCGGCTATCTCGCCAATGCCGCGCGCGGCAACGCGCCCTGTGTGGTGGTGATCCAGGAGTGGTGGGGCTTGCAGGACCAGATCAAGGGCATCTGCGACCGCTTCGCGCTGGCCGGCTTCGACGCGCTGGCACCCGATCTCTACCGCGGCGTGGTGGTGCCCTATCACGACACCGAAGCCGCCAACAAGCAGATGAGCTCGCTCGACTTCATGGACGCCACCACGCAGAGCGTGCGCGGCGCCGTGCAATATCTCGCCCGCAACGGCGCCAAGGTCGGGCTGACCGGCTTCTGCATGGGCGGCGCGGTGACCGTCATCGGGGCGGCGAAGATCCCCGAGCTCACCGTCGGCGTGGTGTTCTACGGCATTCCGCCGGAAGCCGCGGTGAAGCCCGCCGACGTCAAGATCCCGCTGCAGGCCCATTTCGCCGACAAGGACGACTGGTGCACGCCGGAGGCGGTGAATGCCTGGGAGAAGGCGATGAAGGCCGCCGGCAAGCCGCTCGAGCTGCATCGCTATGAGGCCGACCACGGCTTCGTCAACGAGCAGCGCATGGCCGTGCATGACCGCGAGGCCGCCGAATTGGCCTGGACCCGCGCCACGGAGTTCTTCCGGAAGCACCTGGGGTGAGTGACAGTCGTCCGGCGCGGGCGTCGAGCAGGGCGATATCGGATTCGATGGAGCAGCGAAGGTGCGCTCCCTCGCCCCGTTCTCTTGTCCCCCGAAGCCCGCCTTCGGGGCGAAGGCGGATGCGGGGAGAGGGCGGGGTGAGGGGCCGACGCACGGGCGGTGTGAATTGTTGGACCTGTACCCCGCACCCGGATTGCATCTGACGATGCAATCCGACCTCTCCGCGCGAGCGAGGAGGGGTCGGCCGAAACTTCAGCAGCTTTACTCGCTCGCTTGATTTGCGCCATTTTTGCAATCTACAGTAGCGGTCGCGCAACACCTCCGCCGTGGAATTTCGCATGCGTGTCGCCTTCGCACTCGCCGGCCTCGGCGGCTTCAACGCCCACGGCGCAGGCTTTCTCGCCGCCGCCACCAGATGGGACGTCAGGCCCGAGCTCGTGACCGCGACCAGCGGCCAGATCCTGGTGCTGGCGGACTGGCTCGCAGGCGTTGATCCGCGCGCGCATTTGTTGCCGCCCGCGGGCGACGACACGCCGCTGTCGCAAGCGAAGATCGTCGCGCTCGGCTATCCCGGCGTGTTCCGGCCGGCCTATGGCGAAGCGCTGGCGCGGCTGGCGAGGCCCTATTGGGGCAAGGACCCGCTCCACATGCTGGCCGACCGGCTGCTGCCGGCGCAGCAATATGTGCCGGTGCGCACCGAGGCCGACTTTGCCAACGCCGCCGACGCGCTCAACGAGAGCCCGATCGGCGTCGTGTTCAACAGCTACGATCCGACGTCCGGCGACGGCGTGCTCTACGGCAACGACGCCGCGCGGGCGCTGCTGCCCTCGGAGAAGGCGCTGCCGAACCGCCATGCGGCCAAGCTCGCCTGCCGCGCGCGCGCCTACGACCGGCGCTACGTCTCCGACGTGCGTGCCGAGCGCCCGATCCGGCCGATCACGGCGGAAGCGGTGCGGTCGGCGCTGTGGCTGTCGCTCTACGGCTTCAACGGCCTGCCCGATGGCCGGATGGACGGCGCCTATCATCGTTCCTGCATCGTCTCCGAGCTGCACGGTTTCGACCGCGTCTTCGTCGCCCGCCCGCTCGCCAATGGCTGGGTCGGCCGCATGCCGCAGAACTGGTTCGAGGTGCAGGACTGGAGCTACGAGATGTGGTTCTCGGTCGGCTACAAGGCCGAGGTCGATGCGATGCGGCGCATCAACGACCTGATCGCGGCCGGCCACCTCACCGACCCGAAATTCAAGCAGGTCGAGCTGATCGAGATCGAGCCGGAGACGCCGGCCGGCTATTTCCATTTCTTCGTCGAGCGCGCCAGGGTCTATGACCGCGCCTTCGCGATCGCGGAAGAGATTTTCGCGCGGCTCGGCCTGCCGAGGCCAGAGGACACCAAGCCGGGCGAGAGCGCGGCCTGAAACAACCAGACCTTTCTCCAGCCAAATGTTGCACGCCGCTGCCGCGAGGCCGTCATGAAATCGGCGCCAGCCTGCGGCACCGAGCTTCAATTCCCTCCTGATCCGGCCTATGCCGGTCGCACCGAAAACACCCGTCTGATCGAACGAAGGCCGCCACGATGTTCCTCGCGCAAACCATCGGCTCCTGGATCATGCTCGCCGGCGGCCTGATCGCGTGCTGGTACGCGTTCCGCCCGGTGCCGGAGGGTCCCCGCCAGGACGAGTGGGAAGCCTGGCACGCCCGCTGGGGCCGCCTCTTGCGCATCATCGGTCCGCTGCTGTCGATCTACGCGATCGTGCGGATTCTGAGCGTGGTGTGGGGCTGAGGGGCGTTGGTAGCAGGATCGCCCGCCACGAGCACGGTTTCACCTCTCCCCGCCGGGGCCCACAAGGGGAGAGGTCGGCGCAAAGCGCCGGGTGAGGGGGCGCGACGCGCGCTGCTGCCGAAGCAGCTCGTAGGATGGGTAGAGCGACTCCTTGCTCAGAGCTGAACCAGCATGCGCTGTGAGCGAAACCCATCAACGCCGACGAGAATGATGGGTTTCGCTCTAGCCTCGACCTGCCGAAGCATCGGCGAATGGAACGCTCTACCCATCCTACGACGAGCTGCTATTGTTCTCATGCTTTGCCTTCTGGTCGGTCGTGGCGGACAACGTGTAGTTCGAACCACGAGTTCGCTCACTCCCTCGGTGGGCAACGGCAATGGGCGCCTTCTAATCAATTAAGAATTGTGTCAGGGATGGTGCACCTCTAGAGGAGGATCATGCTTGGACGCCAAAACTGCGAAAAGATGGCTCGTACGCCAGCGGAAATGGTTCGCGAGCACGTTGGGAATTTTGGTTGTTGTCGTCGCTGCTTTTGCCACGTTCATGGGAAATCTTAGCGCTATTGTGGAGAAGGGCCGTACGCTCCTAGGCCTGCAATCTGCTATTGTTGCCCCATCTTCTGCGCCTTCGATGACGGTGAGTGGTAATAATAATGTAGTAACGGGCGCAGTCTCCGGGGGACAAGTCGCCGGGACGATCAACAACTTCTATTCTGCATCAGCGCCTTCCCACGGATCGTCCCCCATCTTTTCGGAGAACACGGACGCGCATCCAATCTTCTCTATCGGGTGTATGAACTTTGCGCCGATAACGGGACTCCTTGATCACATCAATAAGGGTGAACCATATCCGTTTCTTTCCTTCTCGCGCGGGGGAATCCAAACACCTGTTATCTCGCCGTATATAAAGGATGGACTTCTCACCGCTGATGTAAGTTTGTTTGCGCCAGGCCAAGTTTATGAAGCTTTTTCGTTACGGGCTGGCAGGTTTAACCTCTTAGCGCCGAACTGGGACGTAAACGCCAGTGAACGTGCTATCGAGGTGGTCAACGAAAGCGGAATTCCGATCTTCCAGCTCATTCGATCTTCAGCTAAACACCTACACATTGATGGTCTCTTTAGAACGAAAAATGCCGTGCTTTTGCTTGGACGCGGCGGGCTGATAATCCAGCCAATTTTGGGTGAGGCCGCTGATCGGTACGTTCCTCCTGCAGATTTCCTACCAAGGATGTTTCGTTATCCGAGTTGGCAGCACCCGGGAGAGATGATCGAGCCTCTACCTTCGAGGCCGGCTTGTCCGCCCAATAGTCAAGGGATCGCGGCAATAAGCGATGGGGTTTCATTTCCGATTCGCGATTGAACATCCCGATGGGGAGATCGTTGCCGCAGAAGAGCGTAGCGAAGTTGATTTCGACTACGTTTAGTTCGGTTCGGCAACTCCACGCTTGACTGCCCCCGATTCCATCTATATGTTCCCGTTTTGTTCCATTCCGCTTGAGGGGCGGATCGCGATCGTCACGGACGTTGGGATGGAATGCGATGGACGCGGGCAGCGTCGGCGCGGTGTCGGTGACAGGGCGGGTCCGCGAGGACTTGTGAGTCATACGGCTGTGCAGACGACGGCGCTATCCGCGGACGGCTAAGCCGTATGGTCCTGACGCCTCGACGCTGGCGCCAAGATCGCGGAAGGCCGTGACAGCCCAACCGGGCGGCGGCATAACACTTCCGCGAGCGACGGGGGCAAGAGAGCCCGATCCCCGGGGAGAGTACGGAATACGCTATTAACACCGTCGTGCAGGGAAGGCCGGTTGATCCGTCCGTACCTGTGGTGAGTACCGCGTGCTACCCACGTTGCACGCGGACCATGGGTGCGACGGGCACCCGGTCTTCCCTGCGCCCTCTTTGTTTCGAGGGTCACGTCAAAGCATCGCCCCGGGCGTTTTCACGCCGCGGTGACGCGCAGCTTGTCTTGTTCTTTGAACCGTTGAATCCGAAGTAACTGGTGTTTCTCTGCCGGTGCTTGCGCGCGCTATCATTGTTTGCTGCGGCCCCTCACCCGATTTGCTTGCGCAAATCGACCTCTCCCCGGCGGGGAGAGGTGAACCGAGTTCGCCGCGACAGTGGGCGTTACGGAAGAGCAGACGAGGGCAGGGCGCTCAACTCCCCTTCATCCCGTCCCACCACGCGCAGGTGCCGGCCATCACGTGATAATTGCCTTCCATCACCTGCACCGGTGCGCGGAGGCCGTCGCGGACCACCTGTGCGCGCATCTCGCGTGCGGCGGCGCGCCCTTTGTCGTCGAGCCACGTCCGCTCGTGGCCCCACAGGCTCGGACCGTGATGCATCTCGACCGGCTGCCAGGTCGCGACGTCGACTTCGCGGCCGCCCCAGCCGCATTCGACCAGGAACGCCGACGGCGTCTTCGCGTAGAACGAGGTCATGAAATCGTTGGTGTGGCGGCCGAGCGTGACGTTGACGCGCTCCTCGGCGAGCGCGATGTCGTAGGCCTGCCCGACATCGTCGAGGGCGCACATCTCCACCATCAGATGATGCATCCCGTTCTTGCCGGTCTCGATCAGCGCGAGCGAGTGATGGCGCGGGTTGACGTGGAAGAAGTAGGCGCGGAACGGTTTTTCGATGTAGTCGGAGAGGCGGAAGCCGAGCAGGTCGACATAGAACGGCAGCATTGCCTCGATGTGCTCGACCGTCAGCACGACATGGCCGAGGCCGAGCGCGCCGGTGCGGAAGCCGGAGATCGAGCGGCCGGGCTTGAACGGCGTGTCGTCTATCTCGGCGCCGTGAAACGCCTCCAGCCGGTTGCCGGCAGGATCGGTGAACGAGATCAGCGCACGCACTCGCCGCGCGTCGGCCTGCGTCTGCGGCTCGGCCGCGACCCTCACCTTCGCCGCCTCGAGTTTAGCCGCGAGCGCATCCAGCGCAGCGGCGTCCTCGACCTCCCAGCCGAAGAAGCGCGTGCCGTCGCCCATTCCGCGGTCGATTACGACGCGCTGCTTGCGGTCGTCCATCCGGAAGGCGAGCAGCGAATTGCCGCGCTCGACCGCCTGCCAGCCGACCAGCGAGGTGCCGAACTGCTGCCAGTCCTCCAGCGCGTCCGATCCGAACCCGGCATATCCCAGTGCCCGCAGCATGGTGGTTCTCCCTGGTGTTTTCCTCGTTGTTCCTTGTTGCTTCCTTGGCTTTTGGGTCGATCCGCCGGTTGCCCAAATCCTACGCCGATTTTCCTCCTCGTCCATGGCGCCGGCGCCCTTGACGCCGCACGGTTGTCATGGTCTGTACGCAACCCATGCGCACCCCCTCACCCCCAGCCCGTCGTTGGTGGCCCACCTCCTAACAGGTGGCCGGTGCGATTTTCCCAATTCAAATCGTCGAAGGGCCGCCATCGCAGCGCGGCGGCCTTCCGTTTGTCCTGTGTGGCGTTCCCTCGGCAAGTCCCGTAAGAGGAGCCCAAGAGGAACGACATGAACAGGACCGTCTTCTCGCTTCCCGCCAAGAGCGACACCCGGACGCGCGCCGGCCTTGCGATCACACGCGCAGTCGAGCCATTCACCGGCGGCGCCAGCCGGCTCGACACCCTGATCGACCTGCTCGACCGCCGGCGCGGCGTCGTGCTGTCCTCGGGCACCACGGTGCCAGGCCGCTACGAGAGCTTCGATCTCGGCTTTGCCGATCCGCCGCTGGTGCTGGAAAGCGCCGGTGTGAATTTCCAGCTCACCGCGCTGAACGCGCGCGGCGAGGTGCTGATCGCCTTCCTCGCCGACACGCTCTCCGAGCCCTGCGCCGTCATCACCGAAAAGTCGGCGACGCGGCTCGCCGGCCACATCCTGCGCGGGGAGGCGCCCGTGGAGGAGGACCAGCGCACCCGGCGCGCCAGCATCATGTCGCTGGTGCGCGATCTGGTCGCGGCCTTCGCGATGGGCGACGACGCGCTGCTTGGCCTCTATGGCGCCTTCGCCTACGACCTCGTGTTTCAGATCGAGGACATCGTGCAGAAGCGCGCGCGCGAAGCCGACCAGCGCGACATCGTGCTCTACGTGCCGGACCGGCTGCTCGCCTATGACCGCGCCACCGGCCGCGGCGTGGTCGTGAGCTACGACTTCGCCTGGAAGGGCCGATCGACCGAGGGCTTGCCGCGCGACGGCGCGGACAGCGTCTATGCGAACACGCCGCGGCAGGGCTTCGCCGACCATGCGCCCGGCGAATACCAGGC
This sequence comes from Bradyrhizobium sp., assembly GCF_019242285.1. Lineage (GTDB taxonomy): Bacteria > Pseudomonadota > Alphaproteobacteria > Rhizobiales > Xanthobacteraceae > Bradyrhizobium. Next base: position 7,055 of record NZ_JAFAVV010000539.1, on the reverse strand, counting down.
GACGGTGGAAACCGCGCGCGCGGCGTTCGCACGCGGCGACCTGTTCGAGGCGGTGCCGGGCCAGCTGTTCGCCGAGCCGTGCGAGCGCTCGCCGGCAGAAGTGTTCCAGCGCCTGTGCCGGATCAACCCGTCGCCCTATGGCGCGCTGATGAATCTCGGCGACGGCGAATTCCTGGTCTCGGCCTCGCCCGAGATGTTCGTGCGCTCCGACGGTCGGCGTGTGGAGACCTGCCCGATCTCCGGCACCATCGCGCGCGGCGTCGACGCTATCGGCGACGCCGAGCAGATCCGCCAGCTCCTCAACTCGGAGAAGGACGAGTTCGAGCTCAACATGTGCACCGACGTCGATCGCAACGACAAGGCGCGGGTCTGCGTCCCCGGCACCATCAAGGTGCTCGCGCGCCGGCAGATCGAGACCTACTCGAAACTGTTTCACACCGTCGATCATGTCGAGGGCATGCTGCGGCCGGGCTATGACGCGCTCGACGCGTTCCTCACCCATGCCTGGGCGGTGACGGTGACGGGCGCGCCGAAACTCTGGGCGATGCAGTTCGTCGAGGACCATGAGCGCTCGCCGCGGCGCTGGTATGCCGGCGCGATCGGCTGCGTGAACTTTGACGGCAGCATCAACACCGGGCTGACCATCCGCACCATCCGCATGAAGGACGGCCTCGCCGAAGTGCGCGTCGGCGCCACCTGCCTGTTTGATTCAGACCCGGCGGCCGAGGATCGCGAATGCCAGGTCAAGGCGGCCGCGCTGTTCCAGGCGCTGCGCGGCGATCCGCCAAAACCGTTGTCGAGCACCGCGCCCGACGCCACCGGCAGCGGCAAGCAGGTGCTGCTGATCGACCACGACGACAGCTTCGTGCACATGCTGGCCGACTATTTCCGCCAGGTCGGCGCCGATGTCACCGTGGTCCGCTACGTGCATGCGCTCGACATGCTCGCGAAGAGGAAATGGGACCTTCTGGTGCTGTCGCCCGGACCGGGCAGGCCGGAGGATTTTGCGATCAGGAAGACCATCGGTGCTGCGCTGGAGAAGAACCTGCCGGTGTTCGGCGTCTGCCTGGGGTTGCAGGCGATCGGCGAATATTTTGGCGGCCAGCTCGGCCAGCTCGGCCACCCCGCCCATGGCCGGCCGTCGCGGGTGCAGGTCCAGGGCGGACGGTTGATGCGGAGCCTGCCGAACGAGATCGTGATCGGCCGCTACCACTCGCTGTTCGTCGAGCGCGACGGCATGCCCGAGGTGCTCGACGTCACCGCGTCGACCGAGGATGGCGTGGCGATGGCGATCGAGCACAGGAGCCTGCCGGTCGGCGGCGTGCAGTTCCACCCGGAATCGCTGATGTCGCTGTCCGGAGAGGTCGGCCTGCGCATCGTCGAGAACGCGTTTCGGCTGGGGGCGAATTGAGCTGACGACACGGAGAGAGCGAGCGTAACGATGACCTTTGATCTCGACCTGAAGTCGACCGTCCGCGCGATTCCCGACTATCCGAAGCCGGGCATCATGTTCCGCGACATCACGACGCTGCTCGCCGACGCGCGCGCCTTCCGCCGCGCCGTCGACGAGCTGGTGCATCCCTGGGCCGGCTCCAAGATCGACAAGGTCGCCGGCATCGAGGCGCGCGGCTTCATCCTGGGCGGCGCGATTGCCCACCAGCTCTCGGCCGGCTTCGTGCCGATCCGCAAGAAGGGCAAGCTGCCACATACGACGGTGCGGATCGCCTATTCGCTGGAATACGGCCTCGACGAGATGGAGATGCATGTCGACGCGGTTCCCCCCGGCGAGCGGGTGATCCTGGTCGACGATCTGATCGCAACCGGCGGCACCGCCGAGGGCGCGATCAAGCTGTTGCGGCAGATCGGCGCCAATGTGGTGGCCGCCTGTTTCCTCGTCGACCTGCCGGATCTCGGCGGCGCGGCCAAGCTGCGTGCGATGGAGGTGCCGGTGCGGACGCTGATGACCTTCGAGGGGCACTGATCGCGGATCAACGTTGCAGGATCAGGTTCAGCTCGAGCTCGCGGAAGTGAAAATAGTTGCGGCGGATCCACTGATGCAGCTCGGTCGACGAATCCGGCTCCTGCCGCAGGTAGTCGGTGAAGGAGAAGCTCAGACGGTCGATATAGGTCTTCAGGAAGGTCGGCAGCGCCGGAACCCGTATCACGCGCTCCTCCGCCATTGCCGCCGGCAATTCGCCGCGCACCACGTGCTCGTTGTCGACGACGATGAGCTGGGCGGGAGGAATGATCCGGCGCAGCGTCTGGTGCGCGCGGGCCGAGACGCGGTCGATGTCGGCCAGAAACAGCACCAGCGGCGCAACGCGGCGCCGCGCCGCCTCCTTGATGAAGCCGATCTCCTCGACCATCGTGAAGAACTCCTCGAAGGCGTGGAAGCCGAGATCGATCACCTTGGCCATGGCGTCGTCGACGATGACGCGGTCCATCAGCGCCATCTTGCCGTAGGTGTCGCTGATATCGGCGGTCTCGGTGACGTTGGGCAGATAGTCGAGCAGCGAGGGTTCGCGCAGGTTGATGTCGAACGCGGTGATGTCGCCGTTCTTCAACAGCAGGAATTCGCTGAGCAGCCGCGCCACGACGGTCTTCCCGACATGGGGGCGGGGCGAGCAGACGATGAAGACGGGCGTGACGGCCATTTCCCCTTATATCAGGAGAAATTCGGCCGACTTTCCAGACCGTTCCGGCCCGGGTCCCAGATTATTTTTCGCCGCTCGCGCGTACCGCCGGCTTGGCCGAGCCGACGATGTCGGTCAGCTTGATGCGGTCGTACTCGCTCCAGACATTGGCGAGCCAGTGCCGGACGTAGCCCCGCAGCACGAAGGAGTAGTTCGCGGCTTCGTCGTTGATGCCCTTGTTGGCGACGAACTTCAGGAACGGCACCGAGGAGACCTCGACCTGCTCGAACGCCATCTCGTTGAGCTTCGGAATGGTGAGCTCGGTCGCGTCCTTGATCCGGTTGAAATAGGCGCTGTAGGTCGACTGGTCCCACTCGAAGAAGCTCGTGTTGTTGATGAAGTTCTTCACCAGGAAATATTTCGCGCCGACCATGAAGTTAGCGGTCTCGGCGATCTCGTCGAGCGATGCGATCGAGGAGCCGAGAATGTGGAACACCGCGAAGGTGATCTGGCCGGAGCGGGCGGCATCGAGGAAGCCGATGTCGCGCAGCGCGGCGAGCGAGGGCGACATCAGGCCGGCGCGGACGTCGATCACGGTAACCGACGGCGCGACGGTGTTCAGGGTATCAAAAATCTTCATCTGGTCCGGGGTCGCCGTCATGTCGACGATCTCGGTGATATCGGGATGGAAGCGCTTGAGGGTGCCGCGCGGGTGCTCGGTGTCGAAGGCGCGGGTCGCGACCCCATTGGCGTTGAAATAATCGAGCAGGGTGCGCGACACCGTCGTCTTGCCGACCCCGCCCTTGTCTGCACCCACCACGATCACTGCCGGCTTTGCCATGTTAGCCCCTTAGCGCGTGTTCAGCCGCATGTTGCGACCGCGAAAGAATGTCCGGACCCTGCTTTGGGCGCGAACATGGCAGAAACAAGGGGGAATTCAATTTATTAGATGTCCAGTCATCGCCATTGATGTGGGTATCTTCAACCCCAGCCGGCGCCGATGCTCCTGGCGGCCCATGTTGCCTAACGGCTGTTCCAAGGGCCCGCCGGATGGGTGCCCCAAGGGCCCTCGGAGGTATCCTGTGGGACCTGGGCATCTCCGGCCTGAGGGGTCCAGGGAGCGGGCAGCGGAGGCGGCGCTCGCGGGTCTTCCGGCTGACCTGGGATCGTCCCCGGCTGATCGGCCGGGGTCGGCAACGCGAGCGGACCCAGATAGCGACCGCCGGCATATTTCACCAGGGCGTCGATCCTGGCCTCGACCGAGGGGTGGGTCGCGAATATGTCGGCGAATTCTTCGCGGGGATTGTCGACGCACAATTCCATCACCGCCGAGGTCGCGCCGGGCAGCTCGCCGCGGCCCTCGATCTTGCGCAGCGCGGAGATCATGGCGTCCGGGTTCTTGGTCAGCTCGACCGAGCCGGCATCGGCCAGGAACTCCCGCGAGCGGGACAGGGCGAGCCGCACCAGTTGCGACAGCGCCCAGGCCAGCGCGATCAGCGCGACCGCGAGCAGGATGATGAGGATCGCGCCGCCACCGGAGCTCTTGCGGTCGCTGCTGCCGTCGGAGGACGAGGAGGAAGAGGACGATCCGCTGCCGGAGCCACCGCGGCCCCAGCTCCCGCCGTAATAGCCGAAATTGGAAAACATGCGGAACAGCAGCTCGGCGAAGAAGCCGACGACGCCTGCGATGATGACCGCGATCACCATCATCTGCACGTCGCCATTGCGGATATGAGTGAGCTCGTGGCCGAGCACCGCCTCGATCTCCTGGTCGTTCAGCGCGTTGAGCAGCCCGGAGGTGACGGTGACGGCGTATTGTTTCTGATTGAGCCCGGTCGCGTAGGCGTTCAGCGCCTCGCTGTCGACGATCTTCAGCTTCGGCATCGGGATGCCGCGCGAGATGCAGAGGTTTTCCAGGAGATTGTAGAGCCTGGGCTGCTCCTGCCGCGTGACGTCGCGGCCGCCGGTGACGGCATCGATCAGCCGCTGGTGCCAGAAATAGGCGATCACGATCCACAGCGCGGCGGCGCCGGTGGAAAAAGGCAGCGTGCGGATGACGTCGCTGAGTGCGACCCGCAGGTAATATTCCGCCGACGCGCCATTGTAACTGATCACCTCGATGATCAGCGCGCCGGCGAAGACGATGACATAGACCAACAGGAACAGGCCCCCCAGCAGCACCATCGAACGCGTCCGGTTCGCGGCGATGTGGGTGTAGAGACCGTACGCGGCCATGGTGGACTGCCCGACCGGGAGCGCGGGAGGCTAAAATTTCACGGCCGGGGCGGCCTCGACCTCCGCGCGGCTTGCGCCGAGATCGAAGAATTCCTTCCGGGTGAAGCCGAACATGCCGGCGAACAGTGCGGCGGGCATCTGCTGGATGCCGGTGTTGTATTCCTGGACCGCGTTGTTGAAGAAGCGCCGGCTCGCTGCGATCTTGTTCTCGAGATCGGACAATTCGGCCGCCAATTGCTGGAAGTTGGTGTTGGCCTTGAGGTCCGGATAGGATTCCGACAATGCGATCAGGCGGCCGAGCGCGCCGGAGAGCTGGTTCTCGGCCGCAGACACTTGCGCCGGTCCCTGCGCCGACATCGCCGCGCCGCGGGCCTTGATGACGTCGTCCAGCGTACCGCGCTCATGCGCGGCATAGCCCTTTACCGTCTCGACCAGGTTCGGGACCAGGTCGTGGCGCTGCTTGAGTTGGACGTCGATGTCGGCAAAGGCCTGGTTGACGCGCTGGCCGAGCGCGACCAGCCGGTTGTAGGCGCTGAACGCGACAATCACGAGAACGATGATGATGCCGAGGATGATCCAGCCGGACATGGACGAACTCCTGGTGAGGCGACATTCGAGCGGGCACGCGCCTGCCGCCCGCGAGGTGGGTCTTTCCTTGGTCGGCCGCAAGACGGTCGGAGTTCAACGCCCCATTCGGACGGCATCGCCCCAGCGCCAGTGGCGAGCGGCGGCATAGCCTGTTTTGTCGCGGCGGGGAACTTTTGTGAAGAGCAGGCCCTCCGGGGTGCAAAGTTTTGCGGCGATCTCGGCTTTGCCGACCGCTGGCTGGGCCAACACGCGCGAGCGACGCAGAGCAGGCAGGGCGCGGGTCAGCACGACATAGGCAAAGCGCTCGTCCTCGAACGGCACGTCCGCGCCTTTCATCGCCTGGTGCGCGCGCGAGCGCGGCAGGCGCTGACTGAAATGGCACCAGTCGGGCGGGACGAGTGGACAGCGGCCGTCATGCGGGCAGGGCGCGGCGACATGCGCGCCGGCCGCGATCAATTGCGTTCTGAGCGCGATGATCCGCGCGTAGCCCGCAGGTGTGCCGGGCTCGACGATGACCAGCGTGTCACGGGTTCTGGCCCAGATGAGCGTGGCGAGCCTGGTTCGTTCCGTCGCGGTCAATTCGCCGATCATGTAGCTCGCGATGACGAGGTCGGCGGGCTCGGCCGCGGCAGCAAGTTTGAAGGCGTCGCCTTGCGCATAATGCGATTGCGCCAGGCGCGGCTGGCCCCGGGCGAGCTGCAGCGCAAGGGCGCGCAGCGGGCTGTTGGCGTCCAACAGGGAGAAGGCGGTGAGCGAGGGAAACGCCTCCGCGGCGGCAAAGCTCGCGGTGCCCGGTCCGGCGCCGATGTCGAGCAGCGTCGCGGGCGCGAAGTCGGGCCTCGCCCCGGTCAGCGCATTCAGGCTCGCGGCGACGGCGGCATAGGTCGCGGGCATCCGCGCCAGCGCGTAGGCCAGCGCGTCGGCTTCGGAGGCGATGACATTGGAGCCGCCACCTTCGCGATAATTTTTGGAGATTTTGTCGGCGCGCGCGGCCACGTCGTTGCGGGACATGCCCTCGAGGCTTGCCTCCAGCGAGGCCTTCAGCTCGGCGGGGAGGGAGGGGGCGACCATGTCGTCACCCTCCAACAGGCAACGTCACGCCACGTGCTGGTCGAGAATCTTGACCGCCTCGTCGAGCGCGACCGAGACGAGCTGCGAGACGCCGCGCTCGGCCATGGTGACACCGAACAGCCGGTTCATCCGCGCCATCGTGATCGGGTTATGGGTGATGATGATGAAGCGCGTCTCGGTCGAGCCGGTCATCTCGTGCAGGAGGTTGCAGAAGCGCTCGACATTGTGGTCGTCGAGCGGCGCATCGACCTCGTCCAGTACGCAGATCGGTGACGGGTTGGTGAGGAACACCGCGAAGATCAGCGCCAGCGCCGTCAGCGCCTGCTCGCCGCCGGAGAGCAGCGACAGGGTCTGCGGCTTCTTGCCCGGCGGCTTGGCGATGATCTCGAGCCCGGCCTCCAGCGGATCGTCGCTCTCGATCAGGTGCAGCGCGGCCTCGCCGCCGCCGAACAGATCGACGAACAGCCGCTTGAAATGGTCGTTGACGATCTCGAACGACGCGAGCAGGCGCTCGCGTGCCTCGCGATT
>NZ_JAFAVV010000453.1 GCF_019242285.1 Bradyrhizobium sp. | reverse complement strand
CGCGCCGCGATGCGCCTCACGATCCACAATTCGAGCGGCAGGTCGGGCGAGCCGAGCTGCAGCGGCGTCACTCCGACATGGTGATGGGCGTTTACAAAGCCCGGGGTCACGACATGATCAGGCGATCCAACCGTTGTCGCGTAAGGGTAGCGGCGCGACAACTCGGCAAAGCGGCCGACTTCGGTGATCACGCTTCCATCGACCAGGAGCGCTCCGTCATCGACGAGCAAAGGCCGGTTATGCTGATCGATTTTGCAGATAAGTGCCTTGCCGCGAACGAGAGTAGAAGTCATTTCCTGTCCTTGCTGAATTGCACAAGCGTTTGCCCTCAGCCCTGCCAGCGGCCGCCACTGACGTTGAGGACGGTGCCGCTGATCCAATTTCCACCCTGGCCCGCCAGATAGAGGCAGGCATGGGCGACTGGCTCGGGACCGCCGAGGCCAAGCGGATAAGTCGCGGCCTCGCGCGCCTTCTCCTCATCGGTCATCGGCTCACCGGTATTTCCGGTCGGGCCGGGCGCCACAGCATTGACCAGGATGCCGTGGGGCTCGAGCTGCCTGGCGAGGCCGAAGGTGAGCCCAGCGATGCCGGCCTTCGCCGCATTGTAGGCAACTGAAGTCCCGAGGCTGCCGCGCCGACCCGCCACCGATCCGATGAAGATCATGCGGCCGGAACGCGCTCTGATCATCGAGGGGATGACGGCCTTCGCGCACCACCAGGCGCCGGATAGGTCGGTGTCGATGACATTGCGCCAATGCGCGTCAGCAAGGCTCCAGGCCTGGCCGCGCGGGGCGTCGATCCCGGCGCAGGCGACAAGGACATCGATCCTGCCGTAGTCCCGCATGGCGATGGCGGCCATGGCCCGCGCGCTGTCCGGATCGGTAATATCGACGGGGGTGGAAGCGGCTCGTCCCCCCCGCGCGGCGATCTCTTGTGCGATCGCGGTAGCGTGGTCCGCCTGGATGTCGGCGAGTAGTAGCGTTGCGCCGGCGGCCGCAAAATGCTTGGCGATGCACGCGCCGATACCGCCCGCCGCGCCCGTGACGATAACGATCTTGTCGTCCAGACGCGCACCTTGGGCCAGACCGGCGGCGTCGATCGCCGGGGCGCCCTTTGCGGTCACGTCGTCAGCCCCAGTACGCGCGGCAGGAACATCGAGAACCCCTCAACATAGGTGATCAACAGCAAAGTGACGATTAGGATCGCCAGGAAGGGAAGCAGCGGCCGGATGATGTGCTCGAGCGGCAGCTTGGCGACCGCGCAGGCTGCGAAGACGCATACACCGACCGGTGGATGGGCCATGCCGAGCGCGACATTGGCCTCGATCAGGATCCCAAAATGGATCGGGTCGATAACGTGCGAAACGGCTACCGGCGTGAGGATGGGCATCAGGATGATGAGCGCGGGAACTGCATCCATGAACATGCCGATGGCGAAGAACAGGAGCTGCACCAGGAAGAGGAAGATGTTGCGGTCGCCAGCAACGCGCTGCAGCGCCGCGGCGACGTCCTGCGGAACCTGGCCGATCGTCATGGCGAAGCCCACGAGCGCTCCCATGGCGATGACCAGCATGACCATGCCGCTAATCTCGACCGATTCGCGGAAGATCTGCGGCAGCATTCGGAGCTTGAGGTCGCCGTAGACGAACAACGACACGATCAGCCCATAGACCACGGCAACGGCTGAGGCCTCGGTCGGCGTGAATGCGCCGGACAGGATGCCGCCGAGGATGATGACCACCATGAAGAGGGCGGGCGCCGCCTTCGCGAGCGACACGGCGAACGTCCTCAGTGATATGCGCTGGGCGTATCCCCCCCATCTATGTCGGCGCGACAGGATCACTACGACAATGATCAATCCGATGGCGTTTATGATCGCCGGTATGAGGCCGGCCGCGAACAGGCCGGCGATGGACATGTTAGCGACCACGCCGATGATGATGAGATCGATGGTGGGTGGCACCAGGGTTGCCGTCGCCCCGGCCGCGGCGAGCAGAGCGGTGCTGAAAGGCAGGGGATAGCCCTGCTGGCGCAGCGCCGGGATGGTGACCTTACCGATGGAGGCGGTGTCGGCCGTTGAGGATCCGGATATGCCATGGAAAAACATGGCCGCGACTACAACCGCGATGCCGAGCCCGCCGCGACCCCGCCCGACCGTCATGTGGGTCACGCCCATGAGCCTTTGCGCCACGCCGCCTTCGGCCATGATCGTGCCGGCAAAGATGAACAGCGGGATGGTGAGGAATGGAAAGGAATTGAGCGAGTTGAAGACTTGCTGGGGCACCGCGTCGATCATGCCAGCGGCCTGCGGTGACAGCAGGAGCCCCAATACACCCGCCCCGCCGAGGCAAAACGCGATGGGAACCCCGACTGCTATCAGGAGGACAAAGGCAACGAGGATGATGATGCCCATGGCACGGCGCCCCCTGTGCTATCGCCGTTGAGACGGGCGCGCCGATCCGCGCATCAGGATACGCCGAGGGATTTCTTCATCAGATCGATCTCGACATTCACGTCGCGCTTGTGGCGCTCGCTGAAATTTTGGCCGGTGCGCAGGGCCAGCATGCTGTCCGCGAAATCGAACAGGTAGATCAGGAATAGGAGGGAAAGTCCGGCCGGCACTCCGGAATACGGGATCCGCATGTCGATCTGCGTCGCGATCGTCGTCTGGCCCTCGAGGAACTGGACGTAGCGCCAGCTCACCACGATCATGACGAGCAGGAGGGCCAGCGTCACTAGGCTCACCGCAAGCTTAAGGACGATGCGCGGGCGTTCCGGCACGAGCAGCGTCGCCCAGCGGAAGACGAAATGCTGACCCGACCAGGCCGCTGCCGCCGCCGCCAACATGGCGTACCACACCAGCGCGTACCGCGCCGCCTCCTCAGTCCAGGGCAGGGGCTGCTGGATGAGGTAGCGGAAAACAACCTGCAGAAACAACGTCGCTGAAAGAAAGACGAGGAGCGCGCCGCTTAACGCGAAGACCAGCTTGGCGATGTAGCCGCCGCAGCGTGCGAGGGTTCGCTGCAAAACGAGCAGCGCGGCGTCGTTTTCCGCCGCGTCATTTTTGGTGGCGCGGGGCCCGTCCATCTCGCGCCCTTCAGGCGTGGTCGCGGGCGAGATCAATAAGAGTCGGGTCGCCGATCTTCTTTATCGCGGCCTCGTAGACACTCGTCATCTTGTCAACGAACGGTTGTCGATCGAACTCCTCGATCACCTCGATGCCCTTCCCTTTCAATTCCGCTAGATCGCGCGACTCTTCCTCCATGGTCACCTTCACTTGATGTTCAGAGGCGGCCCTGCCCGCCTCGCGCACGGTATCTGCGTCGGCCGGGCTGAGCTTCGCGAGGAACTTGTCCGAGACAAGGAATGCGTCGAGGATCGGCACATGACGCGTCATGGTCAGGTATTTGGTGACTTGGTAGAACTTGAACGATACCATATCGACCATTCCGTTGTCGGCGCCGTCGACGACGTGGGTCTGGAGTGCGGTATAGAGCTCATTGAACGCGACCGGCGTCGGCAGCGCCCCGAGGGCTGCGTAGGTGTCCTTGTGCACCTGGCTGGCCTGCACGCGCATTTTCAGCCCCTTCACATCGTCGACCGAGCGGATTGGGTGACGGATGTTCCACATGTTCCTGACGCCGTCGGTGCCCCAGCCCAGGATCTTTCCGGCAAAGGCGACCTCGACCTTGGGCCGCAGGACCGCGCCGAGCTTGCCGTAGAACGCGGCGATCGCGTCCTCCGTTTTCGCAAAGAGAAAGGGTAGGCTCACGACGTCGACGCCCGGCACCGCGGCGCTAAAAATGCCGACATCGCTGAAGTTGCCGTCGAGCGTCCCAGCCTTAACCGCGTTGTTCATCGCGGCATTGTCGCCAAGCTGCGCGTTTGGAAAAATGGTGATCTTGACCCGGCCGCCGGTCTTCGCCTCGACGAGTTCCTTAAACTTGACCGGACCCGCCGAATGCGAATCCTCAAGCGGGCTGTCGCTGCCCAAGCGCATAGTCACTGCGTCCTCAGCCGAGGCGCTCGTCCTCACGTCCGCGAGACCGAAGCCGAGCGAGGCGCCGGCTCCCATTGCCAGCACTCCCCGGCGTGAGAAAGTTCCATTTTTGCGAGCGCGATCCATTAAGCAACCTCCCGTTTTCGTATCTCGGCTTCGTCCTACAGACCGATTGTAGGTCTGATGGGCTAGCATGGCCGGCGGAAAAGTCGACCACGATTAGTTTAGCGAGTCA
>NZ_JAFAVV010000159.1 GCF_019242285.1 Bradyrhizobium sp. | reverse complement strand
CAGCAATCGCTGGGCTTTCATCGGCGCCGTGTTTGCACTGAAGGCGCGCTCGGAGTTGAAGCCCGGCGAATATTCCTTCCAGAAGAACGCGAGTCTCCGCGATGTGATCGCCACCATCGTCGAGGGCAAGGTGGTGCAGCATGCCGTCACGATTCCGGAAGGGCTGACGTCCGAGCAGATCGTGAACAGGCTTTCCGACAACGAGATATTCACCGGTTCCGTCCGCGAGATCCCGCGCGAGGGAACACTGCTGCCGGAAACCTACAAGTTCCCGCGCGGCACCCCGCGCGAGCAGGTGATCTCCCGCATGCAGGCGGCGCAGAAGCGCATCGTGGCCGAGATCTGGGAGCACCGCAGCGCCGACCTGCCGATCACGACCCCGGCGCAGCTCGTCACGCTGGCCTCGATCGTGGAGAAGGAAACCGGCAAGCCCGACGAGCGCAGCCGTGTGGCGGCGGTGTTCGTCAACCGTCTCAAGCAGAAGGTCAAGCTGCAGTCCGATCCGACCATCATCTACGGCCTGGTCGGCGGCAGGGGCACGCTCGGGCGGCCGATCAAGCGCAGCGAGATCACGCAGCCATCCCCCTACAACACCTATGTGATCGAGGGCCTGCCGCCGGGGCCGATCTCCAATCCCGGCCGTGCCTCGCTGGAGGCCGCGGCCAACCCGGCCCGGACGCGAGACCTGTACTTCGTGGCCGACGGCAGCGGTGGCCACGCCTTCACCGAGACCTATGACCAGCATCTGAAGAACGTCACCAAGCTGCGCACGATGGAGAAGCAGATCCAGAACGATACGGTCGAGCCGGCCGATGATCCGCCTCCCGCGGCGGCCCCTGCCGACGCGGCGCCGACCGCTGCAACCACCGCCAAGCCGGCCGCCAAGAAGCCCGCACGCGCGCCGGCCCGTCAGGGCGCCGCGCAATCGACGCCGGGGCCCGGGGTCGTGCAGCAATGATCATAATGAGACGGCCGGATCAGGCCCGGGCTATACACTTCTCCTGAAAACGGCCTATGGTCCGCGCGCGCTTTGGCCTGCGAATCTGGCAACTTTCTGTTCAGGAGAACCCATCATCATGCCGCTGTCGAGCATGACCGGCTTTGCCCGCAGTCACGGCGCAAGCGGACCCTACGCCTTCGAATGGGAATTGAAGTCGGTCAATGCCAAGGGGTTCGACCTGCGGCTGCGGCTGCCGCCGGGCTGGGACGAGCTGGAGGGGCCTGCCAAGAAGCGGGCCGCAGAGCTGCTTGCGCGCGGCACCATCTACGCCAACCTGAATGTCAAACGCGCCAACGCCCTGTCGTCGGTGCGCATCAACGAGGAAGTGCTGGCATCCGTGGTCAAGGTCGCCGGCCAGCTTGCCGCCAAGATCGATGCGGTGGCGCCGAGCGTCGATGGACTGCTCGCGATCAAGGGTGTGATCGAGGTGGTCGAGCCGGAAAGCAACGAGGAGGAAGACAAGGCGGCGAAGGCTGCGGCCGCGGGCGCCTTCGACGAGGCGCTCGACGGTCTCGTCGCGATGCGCCGGCGCGAAGGCACGGCGCTGAGCCAGGTCCTGATGCAGCGGATCGACGAGATCGAGGTGCTGGCCGGCAGGGCCGAGGCGACGCCGGGCCGCAAGCCCGAGGCGATCCGCTCACGCCTGGCCGAGCAGGTCACCGCCCTGCTCGAAGCATCGGACCGCTTCGACGCCGACCGGCTCAATCAGGAGGCCTTGCTGATCGCGGCGAAGGCCGACGTCCGCGAGGAGCTCGACCGCATCGCCTCGCATGTTTCGCAGGCCAGGGAGCTGATCGGCAAGGGCGGGCCGGTGGGCCGCCGGCTGGACTTTCTGGCCCAGGAGTTCCACCGCGAGGTCAACACCTGCTGCTCCAAGTCGAACGACATCGAGCTGACCAATGTCGGGCTCGAGCTGAAGAACGTGGTCGAGCAGTTTCGCGAGCAGGTCCAAAATCTGGAGTGATCCAAACCTGGAGTAATTCATGACGGCTCACGGCCATCGCGTGCACGGACTGGAACGGCGTGGACTGATGTTCGTGCTGTCCTCCCCGTCGGGCGCGGGCAAGACGACGCTGTCGCGCCTCTTGCTCGAGCGGATGCCCGGCCTGGAGATGTCGGTGTCCGTCACCACCCGGCCGATGCGGCCCGGCGAGGTCGAAGGCCGTGACTATCTGTTCGTCGATCAGGCGCGCTTCGAGGCGATGGTGAAGCGCGACGAGCTCCTGGAATGGGCCATCGTGTTCGATCATCGCTACGGCACGCCGCGTGCCGCCGTCGAGACCGCCCTGTCGCACGGACGGGACGTGCTGTTCGATATCGACTGGCAGGGGACGCAGCAATTGCGCGAGAAAGCGCGCGCCGATGTCGTCAGCGTGTTCATCCTGCCGCCGTCGGCCGCCGACCTCGAGAAGCGCCTGCATTCCCGCGCCCAGGATACGGACGAGGTGATCCGCCGTCGCATGAGCCGCGCCAGCCACGAGATGAGCCACTGGGCCGAGTATGATTACATCGTGATCAACCGGGAGGTCGACGACGCCTTTGCCGAGGTCCAATCGATCCTCAAGGCCGAGCGTCTGAAACGCGAGCGCCGTACCGGGCTGACCTCATTCGTGCGCGAGCTGCAGCGCCAGCTGGAGAAGTAGCCCCTGGAGCTTCTTCCGTTCCGATGGAATCGGAACGGAAGCTCTAGCTAGCTTCTTTGTTTTGACGCTTTTTCTTCACGCGAACCGGTATCCACTTCGCTCGAAAACGCTTCTAAGCGCTGCACGCTCCGCGCAGCTTTTTCGCGTGAGGCCCTACTGGTGCTGCGCCTGCCTGGCGAAACGCGCAAGGAATTCCTCGATCACCTCGATCCGCTCGACCGGAGCCTCGGTCTGCCGGCCCTGCGTGCGATGACTTGGCGGCGCGAACGGGATGTCGTTCCCCATGGGCCCGAATTCGTCGGGACCGATCGCGGCCAGCGCACCGACATTGACGGCGCTGACCTTGGCGAATTGCGGTTCGCGTGGGGCGGCCGGCTGACGGCTCCTTGACGCCGGCTGTGGCCGTCGCGCGCGCTTGGGCCAGCGGTTCTTGCTGCGCCGCCGACGGCCCAGGAAGCTGGCGAGCCGGTAGACCGCGCTGCCGATCAGGCCGGCGAGCGTCAGCGCGCCGCCGGCGACCATGAGCAGCTTCTGCAGCGATCCAGGGTTCTTGTAGTTCTTGTCGGCCGGCGCCGGTGCTTCAACCGGCGCCGCGGCGGTCGGCACCGAAGCGGGGTCTGCCGCCGTCCGGGCATTGTCGATTGGGGGATCGGCAACCAGCGTGGTCGCGTCGCCGGGTGCGGGGGATGACGGATTTGCGTTGTTTGGCGGGCTCGGCTGGTCGGGCCAGATGACGTCCGTCGCCCGCACCACGGGCGCTGCGACCGGAGGAGCCGGCGCGGCAGGCGCCGTGGCCTGTTGTTGCGCGACGGTCGCCACCGCGGTGCCGGCGTCGGCCTGAACGCGGGGACGCGTGGGCAACTCGGCATAGGCGTCCGACGCCGATGGGCCGGCCGCGGCTTCGATCCTTCGAGAGGGAGCAGGAGGCTTGGCGGACATCGCCGGAACTTGCGCCTCCGCCCGCGCCGGCTTGTCGTCGAGATCGCGGAGGTACCAGCATCGCTGCTGGGTGCTGCGGTCGTTATGGTAGAACCAATGCTGTCCCTCGGGCGCGACGCCGGTCGGCTCCTTGAGGCAGTCTTCGGCCGCGGCGGTCATGGGCAGCGCGGGCAGGATGGCGACGGCGATGGCGGATGCGAATTTTGAGGTTCGATCTGACATACGCATCTCCGGTACGCAACGAAACGCCAGTGTCCGCGAAGCCGGCAGCCCTATCCGCGATCATACCTGCGGATTCCGGGTTCGGAGGGATACTGGAAACCTGCTCTGGTGGTTTAGAAGCTCTCTCGAAGTGCTTGGCGCGCAGATACGAAGAGGGCTTCTGAAGCACCGTGTCAGACCGTCTCGCAAAAGACTTGGGTCGCATTGGGCCGCAATTCCGGAGAGGATTGGGCTTAATTCGGGCTCGCGATTTTTGCGGAACAGCAGCGTGATTTAGGCAACAATGGCGCCGCTACTTGTTCTTGTTTTGGCGTGCCGCTTCCAGCAGCACGTGCATCAGGGGCCGGTGTTATGGGATGCGGGTATCGCGCTGCGGATGGACCGTTCGTCAATCGGAGGGCGAGACCGCGACGATGTCGTCCAGCGGCGGCAGCACGCGATCGATGACCAGCACCGACAGGAGGTTGTCGCCCGAGCGCGCGACATGTGAGATGGGTAGCAGCGGGTGCGTGGCGATGTCCTCGACATCGCTGTCGGGAATGTCCTCGATCCGCAACACCTGGTCGACCGCGAGCCCGGCCAGCGCTCCCTCGATCTGGACCAGGGTGCATGGCGGCGTCTGCGCCGATCCGGCGTCGGCAATCTGGCGCCGCAAATCCAGCACCGGAACGGCGGCATCGCCGACATCGGTCATGGCATGGAAGCCGGTGCCGGGCTGTGGCAACGGGGTCAATACGACGGAGGCCTGGATCCGCTCGACCCGCTCCAGCGGCAAAGCGAGCAGCTCGCGGCCCACGCGCACGGCGAGCAGCTTGCGCGACGATCTCGTTGCTCGCGCGGCGGGCGTGTCGTCCACGGGATGCTCGCGTTGCGGCACCAGGCCCGCGACGATATCGCGAACCTGGCCGGTCAGCGCGGCCGGATCGATGATGCCGATGATGTGCTCGGTCGCATGAACGAAATAGCGGGTCACGCCGGGCATGTCCTGCGTCACCGCGTGGATGTCGGCATGAGGCAGGCGCTCGATGCCGACCGCGCGATCGATGGCGATGCCGATATCGCCAATGCCGGGAATTTCGACGATCGGCACGGTGCTGGGCTCGCCGGCCGACGGGCGGCCGAGCAGGGCCGCCGCGGAAAGCACCAGCAGCGGGGTGCCGCGCCGATCGATCAGGCCTGCGACCCAATCGGGCGCGGCCGGCATCGACCGGATCACGCCGGGAACGAGAATCTCGACGATCTCCCCGATCGGCACGGCATAGCTCTCACCGGCGATTTCGATCATCAGGAGCGGCAGATGCTCGCCGTGATCGGCCGAGGAGGACTCTTCCGTCACGGTCTCGCCGCTCACGCCCACCAGCGCTGCGCCTTCCGCCGCTTCGGTTTCCATCGGCTGCTCGGCGGTCAGGCGGGGATAGTCGAGGACCGACCAGTCGACGTCGAGCGCCGTGAAACGTGCGCTGAGCAGCGGCTGGACGCCACGTTCCGCCTGCTCGATCGTCTCGATGCCTTCCACGTCGACCTGCACCATGCCGGCGACCTGGTCGACACGCAGCGCGCGAACGTCGTCGCTCGCCGCAAGTACGACGAGCACGCCGCCGTCGCGGCTCGGCTCGTCGAGCACCGCGGCGAGCGGCATTTGCGGCAGCACGCGGCCGAGCGCCATCACCAGGCCTTCGACCATCGGTGGGTTGAAGGGTAGCGGCGTCAGCGGACCGGCCTCCTCCACCGAAAGCACGAGGTTGAGCGGCACCGCGATGCGCCGTGTTCCGGCGAGCACGCACAGGAAATCGAGCCGTCGCATGGGTCTGACTATTTCTCCCTGAGCTTCCACGCCCCGGTCCAGTCCGACGGGCGTTGCCGTTCGAGCTCCCGGCAGCGCTGCACCAGGACGCGGGTGATCGGATCATCGGCCTTGATCGCGCCGGCCTCGGCGAAATGGAGCTGGGCGGTTGCGAATTCGCCGGCAAGGTAGGCGGAAACGCCGGCCGCAAAAGGCGTCAGCCACGGCGCATCGGTACCGGACGTTTCGACGAAGATCTCGTGGATCGGTGTCCGGGTCTCCTGTCCTTCGACGAAGACGATGTCGATGAGCCGGGTCGTGGCCGGGCGGCGCAACCGCCTGACGGTCTCGTCGCAGGCGAGGATGGGGCAGCCATAGCTCTTGCAGACGCCCTCGATGCGCGCAGCGAGGTTGGCTGCGTTGCCGATCACCGTGTAGTTCATCCGATCGGGCGAGCCGATCCGGCCGGCGATGACCGGTCCCGTGGCAATGCCTATCCCGATCTTGAGCTGTGGAAAGCCGGGCTCAGCGTTGAGCAGCGAAAGCGCGCGAAGCATGTCGCGCGCCGCCGCCACGGCGCGGTCGGCATCGTCGCCATGCGAGGTCGGGACGCCGAACAGGGCCAGGATGCCGTCACCGACGAACTTGTCGATGGTGCCGCCTTCGGCGCCGATCACATCCGCCATGTAGGTGAAATAGCGGTTGAGCAGATCGACGACCGCGTGCGGACCCAGGCTCTCCGCGAGCGACGTGAACCCGCGTATGTCGGCAAACAGGATCGTCGCTTCGCGCAGTTCGCCGCCAAGCTCCTCCCTGGGGGCCGCAAGCCAGCTCCTCGCCACTCCCGGCGACATCGTCTTTTCGAGCAGCGATCGCATTCGCCGCTGCTCGGTCGCGTCCTCGATGATGAGCAGCGCGCCGCGGGACTCTCCGCTCGCGCCGGCGGGCCGGATCGTGCGGCGAATGGCGATCCAGCCGCCGTCCGCTGCGGCAAAGTCGGTGTCATCAGGCTGACGTTCCGCTCCACCGCCGATCACGTCCCAGATTTCGTCGCCGAGCGCCTGATTGAAATCACCGCAAAGGCTCCTGACCGTCGCGCGCCCGGCCATGAGATCCGATCCGCGCAGGATCCGACCCGCAGCGGCGTTGGCACGCAC
>NZ_JAFAVV010000043.1 GCF_019242285.1 Bradyrhizobium sp. | reverse complement strand
GCCTGTGGACGAGGCGGGCCTCGGCGATCTGCTCATCGACGAACTTCGGGACATCCTGCATGCCGAGAAGCAGCTGACGAAGGCGCTTCCCAAGATGGCCCAGGCTGCGCGCTACGATCAGCTGCGCGAGCTGTTCGAACAGCATCTCGGCGAGACCGAGACCCAGATCGAGCGCATCAACGAATGCTTCGAGCTTCTCGGCAAGTCGGTCCGTGCCAAGCCCTGCAAAGGCATGATGGGTCTGGTCGAGGAAGGCGAGGAAATCATTGCCGAGGGCGAAGAGAAGGAAGACGCCGCCGCCGACCTTTCGCTGATCGGAGCGGCGCAGCGTGTCGAACACTATGAGATCGCTGGCTACACCACCGCGCGCAATCTCGCGCAGCAACTGCGCCATAGCGCGATCGTCAGCCTGCTCTCGAAGTCTCTTGCAGAGGAGGAGAACGCCGACCAGCTGCTGAACCAGGTCGCGCGTTCGCTGATGTCGGTTGCCAAGATGCCCGCCGCCATCGAACAGGCGGAGCCGGCCGGGTAACTTGGCGCCGACCACTCCGGCCGCCGTATATCGGCACGGCGGCCGCTGGCGCTGCGGCTTGGAACTCGGCCAATGATTGCCGGTTTGCCCGTATCATGGCTCAGGTTCTGATCGGCACATCCGGATGGCACTACGAATCCTGGCGCGGGAAATTCTTTCCGGGCGGTCTCCCGCTCAAGCGGCAGCTGCAATATTACGCCAGCCAGTTTCCCACCACCGAACTCAACGGCGTCTTCTATCGGACGCCGAGCCTGGACGCGGTCAGAAGCTGGGATGCGCAGACCGGCACCGATTTCGTGTTCGCCTGGAAGGCTTCGAAATTCATCACGCATTGGAAGAGGCTCTCGGACAACTCCGTCAACAGCCTCGCGCTGATGGAGGAACGGCTGTCCCTGCTCGGCCGGAAAGCGGGGCCGGTCCTGTTCCAATTGCCGCCCAACTTCGAAGCAGACGCCGGGCGGCTCGCGTCCTTTCTCGGGCTGCTCTCGACGAAGCGCCGCTACAGTTTCGAGTTTCGGCATCCGAGCTGGTATAAACCCGCCATCCTGCGGCTGCTGTCGCAGCGCAACGTCGCCCTTTGTCTGTCCGATCACCACGATGCACCCGCACCCTGGAAACGCACGGCCGATTTCGTCTACATCCGCGGGCATGGCCCCGGCGGTCGATACCGGGGCCGCTATCCCACACCAGCGCTGTCGGAATGGGCCAGGCGCATCCGGTCCTGGAACAGACAGCGTTGCGATGTCTTCGTCTATTTCGACAACGATCAGAAGAGCGCGGCACCCGCCGATGCGCGCAAGCTCAAGGAGCTCATGGGCCAGGCCGGATCCCACCGGTGACAAGGCCGGGCGGGGCCTGGGCGGATATGCCTCGGACTCGTAGGCCTCGGACTTGTAGGCCTCAGATTTGCAGGCCTCAGATTTGGCTACATCGCCAAGCCCAGGCTGATCGCGCGTGGGACGCGGATTCACATACCTTAATGACGGCCACGGAGCACTCATCCACGATCGCGCAGATGCGCGAGGCAAGGGGGCTACAATGACGGAAGAGATCATCGCGATCGTCCGCTGCGCCAATATACGGCGGTACCAGCGTCTGCTCCGCACACAATTGACCGACCTGGAACGCGCCTATCTCGAAAAGCGGCTGGCCGAAGAAAAGGCCTCTCTCCAACAGATCGCGCCGCTGACCTGGCGCGCGCTGCTGAGGGACCAAGACCAGCCGGTCGAAGCGCGCAGGCCGCAAGGACAAACCGTCATCGTCTCCCTGGCGAAATCGTCGGGCTCTTCCAGCCCGGGAACGGTTCGCGTCCGTTGAGTGGGGCCGCGCAGCAAGACTGCTGCCTTCACAACCGCATGCGTATCATCGAGCCTGATCGCGTTTCGCCTGCTCCGACTTCGGCTCGGCCTGCTTGCGATGCATCTTGGCAAGGGTCTCTGCCGGGGTGATATTGGCGACCGCCGACCGCAGCTTGTTCTTGGCACCGGTCACGATATCGCCCTCGCCGCTCATCATGGCCTCGAAACCTTGCTTCGCCACCTCGGCGGCATCGTCCTTGCGCGAGGTGCCGATCTCGGTGTCCATCATGCCGGCCCGCTCGAAGAAGGCGGTTTCGGTGGCTCCGGGCATCAGGCAGGTCACCGTGACATTGCTGTCCTTCAGTTCCTCCCGGATCGCGAAGGAAAAGGAGTTCAGAAAGGCTTTCGTGCCGTTATAGACGGCCTGGAAAGTGCCGGGCATGAAGCCTGCGATCGAGCCGGTGATCAGGATTCGCCCGGCATTGCGCCGGCGCATGTGTTTGCCGACCTCATGGATGAGATACAGCGTGCCGGTGACGTTGGTATCGATGACCCGACGGATTGCCGGAAACTCCTGATCGAAAAACGAATGCCCGAGACCGCGTCCGGCATTGGCGAGCAGCACCTCGACCGGTCGTCCGCCGGCCACGGCCAGCAGCTTGTCGACGCCTTCGGTCGTGGCGAGGTCCGCCTGCACGGTATCAACCCTTCGCCCGCTGCGACGCAGCCCGTCCGCCGCGTTTTCGATGGCCGGCTCGTCGGCAGCGATCAGGAGATCGAAGCCGTGCTCGGCGCAGCACCTTGCGAGCTCCAGCCCGATTCCGGTCGAGGCGCCTGTGACGATCGCAAGCTGGCCGTTCGCTGCTGCCATGGTTCTCTCCTGCTGTTGCTGTGCGTCCAATCGCAGCGCGGGGCGATCGTTCCTATCCGGCTCGCAGCTCGCGGAGCTCGTGAAAATAGGAACCAGCCACCGCTTCGATCCTTGTGGTGTCATATCGATTTCGGAGAGTCCCATGAAAGCGTTGGCTTGGCACGGCAAGGGCGACATCCGCTGTGAGAGCGTTCCTGATCCGAAGATCCAGCACGGGCGCGACGCCATCATCAAGGTCACGGCCTGCGCGATCTGCGGCTCGGACCTCCACATCTATGACGGCATCATCCCTTCGATGGAGCGCGGTGACGTGCTCGGCCACGAGACCATGGGCGAGGTGGTCGAGGTCGGGCGGGACAACAAGGCGCTCAAGGTCGGCGACCGTGTGGTCGTGCCTTTCACCATCGCCTGCGGCGAATGCTTTTTCTGCAAGCGCGGCTTCTTCTCCGGCTGCGAGCGCAGCAATCCGAACAAGCGCGATGCCGAGAAGCTGTGGGGACATTCGCCGGCAGGCCTGTTCGGCTACTCTCATCTGCTCGGCGGCTTCGCCGGCGGTCAGGCCGAATACATGCGCGTGCCCTACGCCGATTCAGGCCCAATCAAGGTGCCGGATGGCTTGAGCGATGAGCAGGTGCTCTTTCTCTCGGACATCTTCCCGACCGGCTACATGGCCGCCGATTTCTGCGGCATCAAGGGCGGCGAGACGATCGCGGTGTGGGGCTGCGGGCCGGTCGGCCAACTCGCGATCCGCAGCGCATTTCTGCTCGGCGCCGAACGCGTGCTCGCGATCGATACCGTGCCGGAACGCCTGCGGCTCGCCGAATCCGCCGGCGCCACCACGATCGATTTCAAGAAGGAGGATGTCTATGACCGCATCCAGGAACTGACCGCCGGCCGCGGCGCCGACGCCTGCATCGACGCGGTCGGCACCGAGCCCGACACAGGCTCGGGAGCCGATGCCGTGCTCGACCGGGTGAAGGTCGCCACCTTCATGGGCACGGACCGGCCCCACGTGCTGCGGCAGGCCATCCATTGCTGCCGGAACTTCGGCACGGTGTCGATCGTCGGGGTCTATGGCGGCTTCGTCGACAAGATTCCAATGGGCTCGGCAATCAACCGCGGGCTGACCTTCAGGATGGCGCAGACTCCGGTGCAGCATTATTTGCCGAAGCTGATGGAGCGGATCGGCAAAGGCGAAATCGACCCTTCCGTCGTGATCACGCATCGCGCCACGCTCGAACAGGGACCTGAGCTCTACAAGACCTTCCGCGACAAGCAGGACGGCTGCATCAAGGTGGTGATGAAGCCGTAGGGACGCCTCCGTCATACGTCCGAGATACGAAGAAGCCATTACGCCTTCAATTCGTTGGGCTTGGTCGGCTTTTCGTCCGCATCCACGACCGCTTCGACGAGCGCCGGTTTGGACGAACCCAGTGCCGCCTGAATGGCGGGCCTGATCTCCTCCGGCCGGGTACAGCGGAATGCGTCTGCCCCACACGCCTTGGCGAAGGCGACGAAGTCGATCGGCGAAAGGTCACAGCCGAAGACCGGATTGCCAAGCTCCTGCTGTTCGAATCTCACCTCGGCGAGGCTGTCGTTCTTCAACACCACGACCTTCACCGGCAGATTCTGCGCCACCGCCGTCGACAGTTCCGCCATCAGCATGGCAAAGCCGCCGTCGCCGACGACCGCGACCGACTGCCGTCCGGGATAGGCCAGTTGGCCCGCGATCGCGAACGGCAGTCCGGGCGCCATGCTGGCAAGCATCCCGGTGCCGGTCAGGCGCTGCCCTTCCCGCAGCCTGAGGCAACGCGCGGCGAAATGGGTGTTGGCCCCGCAATCGAGCGAGATGACGGCATCATCGGCCATCAGGTCGCTGAGAGCGCGGATGACCATTTGCGGTCGGAGCGGCGAGCGCGAGGTGCTTTCCACCTCGTCCAGCAGCGCATTCCAGTCGGACATGCGTTGCTGCGCCTCGCTGAGAAAGGAGCGGTCGTTCCTGGGCTGGATCAGCGGCAGCAGCGCGATGAGCGTCGCCTTGACGTCGGCGACCAGCCCGACCTCGACAGGATAGCGCAGGCCGATGCGGTCGGCCTCGAGGTCGATCTGGATGCCGCGCGCCTGCCCGGGCGAGGGATAATATTCCTCCCATGGCATGGTGCAGCCGAGAATCATCACGGTGTCGCAGTTCTTCATCGCCCACGACGATGGCGCCGTGCCGAGATCGCCGATGCCGCCGGTCGTGAACGGCGAGTTATCGGCAAGGACAGCCTTGCCGAGCAGCGACTTGGCGACCGGCGCTCCGAGCATCTCGGCAAGCCTCGTCACCTCCTCGCGGGCAGGCAGCGCACCCTGCCCGGCCAGGATGGCGACGCGGCGGCCGGAATTGAGGATGTCGGCCGCGGCGCGAATCTGATCGGCGGCCGCAACGGCCAGCGGCGCGGTCCACGACGAGGAGGTGCGCACGCCGGGATTGCGCATCGACTTCCTGTCCGCGGCGCGCTTCATCATCTGCACGTCCTTGGAGATCGTCAGATGCGCCACGCCGCGGTCGCCGAGCGCCGCGCGGCAAGCGCGATTGCCGACGATGACGGCATGCTCCGGGCCGGTCACCTCCTCGTTATAGAGCGCAACGCCCTGCATCAGCCGGACAGTGTCGACGCTCTGCTGATAGCGCACGCCCTTCAGGTCATGGAACGTCAGTCCGGTCAGCGCGACCACCGGCGCGCCGTCGAACGCGGCATCGTAAAGCCCGTTGAGAAGATGGATCGCGCCGGGCCCCGTCGTTCCGACACAGACGCCGAGTTGCCCGGTATGCTTGGCGAAGCCGGAAGCCATGAAGGCCGCGGCCTCCTCATGACGCACACCGACATAGCGGATGCGATCCTGGCGCTTGCGCAAGGCTTCGATGATCGAATTGATGCCGTCGCCGACGATGCCGAAGGCGTGGGTCGCGCCCCACGCGATCAGCGTCTCGACGATGATGTCGGCGGTGGTTTCGTCCTCGCCAAAGGACGAGGGCATCGGCTGCGCCGAGATGGCGGATTCCGTGTCGGTCGGGGCGGCGGCCGACGCGGTCCCTACGCCGGCGCCGACCAGCACCAATCCGGTCGTGGCGGCGGAGAGGAAATCCCTGCGATGAAGGGGCGAGGAATCGGACATGGCGGCCTCCCGGTGCATGGTTCGCGCGGAGGAAACGGTGCCGGGGCGGCAGGGTTGCTATTTGCGTTTGGGAAGCACGGCGCGCTCGGCAGGAACTTGCCGACCAATTCCGGGTCCACGCCACTGGATGTTGCAGCGATCGCTCTCAGGCGAGGACCGATCATGGCCAAGTCCATCAGGAGCTTCCTCACCTACGCCGGATCGTGGCTCGCCGGGCCGTGGGTGATCGTCGCGGTCTGCATCTGCCTGGCTGTCTGGCTCTATGTCGACCCGCACGCGTTCAGCCGGGAAGAGTCGTATCGATCGCCACGCTGTGCATGACGCTGTTCATCAGCGTGCGGCGCACCGCGACACCCGGGCGATCCACGCGAAGCTGGACGAGTGCTCCGCGTCAATGGCGAGGCGCAAACCCGGCTGATGACGCTCGACGATGAGCCGTCGGAGCAGGTGGAAGCCGATCGGAACCGGATGCGACCGAGCGATTGAAGCCGCCAGCCGCAGGTCCCGCTGCCGTCCGCGACGACCGATTCGCCGCAACGGGCCGGAACCGGCAGAGTGAAGCCGCCATTGCGTCGTGTCATCGGCAAATAGCCCATCAAAATGAGGTGCGCGCAAAAGAAAAGTTCACGAAACGATTCAAGCGGATATCACTTTCCAGGTCGCCCGGCCGAAATTTTTCTATTTCTTTTTTTCAGAAAATATGGCAATAGTCACGCATCCCGTGCCGATCAGAGGGGCGCTTCGCGATCGTCACGAACGTTGGGTGCGGGATGCGGTGGACGCGACGGTGCAGCGAGACGAGCAGCCCGGAGCGGACTGCGAAGCCGTGTGGTCCTGGCATCTCGACGCTGATGCCAAGTTCGCGAGGTGATGATCCTGCGAGCGACGGGGGCAAGAAAGCCCGATCCCCGGGGAGAGCGCGGTATAAGCGTTAAAACCATCGCGCAGGGAATGCCGGTTGATCCGGCTTTACCTGTGGTGACTGCCGCCTGCGTTCTTTGTTGCAGGCGGGCCATGGGTGAGGCCCTCACCCGGCATTCCCTGCGCCCTCTTTCAATCCGAGGGCGATGTCTGCTGCAAAGCTCGGACGAATTCCGTCGCGAGAACGCGAAGCGCTGCCCTCCGCTGTTCTGGATGTTGAAGTGCATGATCCGGGCCTGCACCAGGCGGCATTTGGCAGGTCGCGGTCCTCGGCCCCTCCCCTCTTAGGAACTTACCTTTTTCTCTGCCGTTGTCCGATTCCCTGCACGCGGATGCTCCCATGCGGTTTGTGTTGCTGTTGGCCTGCATCGTGATGTTGAGCGGATGCGAAAGGGAGGAACGGCAATTGCGGCTCGACCCCCCGGTGGCGGACGCATTGAACAAGATCAGGCTGATGCCGATCGGAATTGCAGGCGCTCCGCCGGAGATCTATTTCGCGCTCCACCGTCCGTATGAGGCCAACGCCTACAATCTGAACCAGGGCAAGCGGCTCTACGCCTGGTTCGGCTGCAGCTCATGTCACGCCGATGGACAGGGCGGCACCGGGCCGTCCTTCCTCGACGGCTGGTGGCTGTACGGGCCCGAGATGGTATCGATCTTCGCATCGATCCGCGATGGTCGTCCGCATGGCATGCCGGCGTTCCGCGACAAGATGACGGCCGACCAGATCTGGCAACTTGCCGGTTATGTCCAGACCATCGGCGCCTATTCCGCCAGGACGGCGGCGCCGAGCCGCAATGACGACAAGCAGACGCGGCCGGCGGAAAATCGCGCACCTGCGGCGATCCTGTTCGACCAGGGACCTTCACCGGTCCATGCCGATCAAGGGCCAACCCCGTGAGGCGAGAGATCCGACGATCCCTGCCCGGCCTGGCGTGCCTGCTGCTCGCCGGCTGTGGCGGCTGGCAATCGGCGATGGACGCCCACGGCACGTCCGCGGCCAGCCTCAAGCAGCTCATCATCCTGATCGTTGTCGTCTGCTCGGTGGTCTGGATGCTGGTGATGATCGCGTTGATCCGCGCGTTGTCGCGAGAGCGCGCGCCGCGAACCGCGCCCGTCGACGTCGATGCCGAACGCGTGCGGCGGATGAGTGTCTTCATCTCGGCCGCGGTGGCGGCAACCGTGATCGTGATATCAGGCTTCACGGTCACGAGCTTCTTCGCGACCCGGCGCCTCAGCGTCGCCGGCCCGGATGACCTCACCGTCAAGGTCAGCGGCCTGCAATGGTGGTGGAACGTGCAGTATTTCGGGGCGACACCAGCGGAGAATTTCCAGACCGCCAACGAGATCCATATCCCCGTTGGGCGCAACGTTCGTTTCCAGCTCGAGGGCGACGATGTCATCCACTCCTTCTGGGTGCCGAGCCTTGCGGGCAAGCAGGACCTGATTCCCGGCCGGCCGAACGAGCTTTCCGTGCGCGCGGAGCGCGCCGGCATCTACCGCGGCCAATGCGCCGAGTTCTGCGGCATGCAGCACGCCCACATGGCGTTCTTCGTGATCGCCGAGCCGCAGGCCGATTTCGACAGATGGGCCGAGATGCAGCGGCAGCCGGCGGCGCAGCCGGCAGACAGCGAGGCCGCCGCGGGACAGCAGGCCTTCCTGTCAAAGCCCTGCGCGGCCTGCCACAGCGTGCGCGGCACCGCCGCGACCGGAACGAGCGGGCCGGACCTGACCCATGTCGGCAGCCGCAAGACCATCGCCGCGGGCCTGTTCGATACCACGCGCGGCTCGCTCGCGGCCTGGATCGCCGACCCGCAGACCCTGAAGCCCGGCAACAACATGCCGATGGTGACGCTCTCGCGCGACGAACTCCTGTCGGTCTCGGCCTATCTGGCGAGCCTGAAATGACGATGGAGAGCGTGGTCCCACCCGAAACAAGCGACGCCGAGATCGAAGGTCCCCGGCTCGAGGCCGTCCTCGCCGACACCTGGGCGACGGCACCGGGATTCTGGGGCGCGCTGTCGACCGTGGACCACAAGATCATCGGCCGCCGCTATATCCTGACCGCTTTCGTCTTTCTGGCTCTTGGCGGCATTCTGGCCATGCTGATGCGGCTGCAATTGGCCGCGCCCGAGGCCCGCCTGATCGGCGCCGACCGCTACAACCAGATCTTCACGATGCACGGCGCCAACATGATGTTCCTGTTCGCCGTGCCGGTGATGGAGGCGATGGCCGTCTACCTGGTACCGCTCATGGTTGGTACGCGCAACATCGCGTTTCCCAGGCTGAACGCGTTCTCCTACTGGATCTATCTCGCAGGCGGACTGATGCTCTGGATCGCGTTCGCGCTCGACATGGGCCCCGACGTCGGCTGGTTCGCCTATGTGCCGCTGTCCGGCCCGCAATATGGCGCCGGCAAGCGCGCCGACATCTGGGCCCAGATGATCACGTTCACCGAAGTTTCGGCGCTGGCGGTGTCGGTCGAGATCGTCGTCACCGTGTTCAAGCAGCGGGCGCCCGGCATGACGCTCGATCGCATCCCGCTGTTCGTGTGGTCGATGCTGATCACCTCGTTCCTCGTCATCATGGCGATGCCGGCGATCATGATCGCGAGCTCCACCCTGATTCTCGATCGGCTGGTCGGAACGCATTTCTACAATCCGGCCGAGGGAGGGGACGTGCTGCTGTGGCAGCATCTGTTCTGGTTCTTCGGTCATCCCGAGGTCTACATCATCTTCCTGCCGGCGGTTGGAATGGTGTCGACCCTGACCGCGACCTTCGCCCGCCGCCCGGTGTTCGGTTATCTGGCGCTGGTGATGGCGCTGATCGCGACCGGTATCCTCGCCTTCGGCCTCTGGGTCCACCACATGTTCGTGACGGGATTGCCGCGGCTCGGCGAAAGCTTCTTCACCGCCTCCAGCATGGCGATCGCCATTCCCGCCGGGGTCCAGATCTTCTGCTGGATCGCGACGCTGTGGGACGGCAAGCCACAATTCAAGACCCCCCTGCTCTTCGTCATCGGCTTCATCGTCACCTTCGTGATCGGCGGATTGACCGGCGTGATGGTCGCCTCCGTGCCTTTCGACACCCAGGTGCACGACACCTATTTCGTGGTGGCGCATTTCCATTACGTGCTGATCGGCGGCGCCGTGTTCCCGCTGCTCGGGGGCATCTACTATTGGTTTCCCAAGATCACCGGGCGGATGATGAGCGAGCGGCTGGGCATTTGGACGTTCTGGCTGATCTTCATCGGCTTCAACCTGACGTTCTTTCCGATGCATATCCTGGGGCTCGAGGGAATGCCGCGCCGGATCTACACCTATCAGCCCGACCTGCCCTGGCATGGTCTGAACCTCTTCGTCAGCACCAGCGCTGCGATTCTCGCGAGCGGCTTTCTCCTGTTCTTCATCGACGCCTTGCGCAGTGCACGCGTGGGTGAACCGAGTGGACCGAATCCCTGGCATGCTCCCACGCTGGAATGGGCGACCGCCTCGCCGCCGCCGAGCTACAACTTTGCCAGAATCCCTGTCGTCAATGGCCGCTATTCGCTGTGGGAGCAGCCGAACGAGCTTGCCGTCGCCGACGGCCTGCGGGTCGACCGGCGCGAGCTCGTCGTCACCTCGCTGGCTGCGGCCGATCCGGAGGCGCGGGAGTCCTCGCCGCGCAACTCGATCTGGCCGTTCTGGGCAGCGATTGCCACCACCGTAACGCTGATCTGGTCGATCTTCTCCCCTTGGGCCGTGGTGTGGGGTCCCATTCCGGTCGCCGTCGCATTGATCGGCTGGTTCTGGCCGAAGCGCGTGCCGGAGGACGAGGCATGAAGGAGCGTATCGTCGCCGATCTCTCCGGGCTGCCGCTGCACGGGCTCGGCAGGGCGAGCG